>PMAK01000181.1 GCA_003153655.1 Phycisphaerales bacterium | reverse complement strand
CGCTTGGCGGTAAACTGTTACGATGAGGATGCGCCGAATTATGGTTCGCGCCCCCTTTAATTCGCCTTTAATTCACCCCGCGCCCCCTTTAATTCACCCGCCCCCTTTAATTCACCCTACAATAGATCAACCATGAAATTGTACATCACTATTTTTATTTGCGTGATTGTAAGCGGTTTTGTCATCAGCTCGTTCTGCGTCCGAACTCGAGCGGGTGAAAGTTTGGACTATCAGGCGGTTGCCGACGGTGCTCGCTGGGCATGGGACGACAGTGAAGTGGGTCCAATCGGATGTATGCGTGGATGGATGAGTGACTACGATATTTCTGTCTTTCGAAAACATGATGACGCAAATGGCCGACTGCAGATATCGGTTATGAAAAATGGACATCAAATATATTCCTGGAAGGGAAACCAGGATTCGGTCTTCAAAATTGTTGCGGACCGTTTATACTATGCCGTGTTTGGGCCAATGAGCCCTGGCGGTTTTGTTGTGGCAGTCGATCTTTTGCATGGCACCGACGTTTGGCGAGCTCCGCTTGTCGGCGTACCTTTAAGCCCGGGAAAAGCATTCTCAAAATATCAAAATCGCATGCTCCTCGACGCGACGGCTGATGTCGTCACAATTTGGGGTGACGAGACGAACGGGCATTATGTTGAGATCAAAGATATGGCCAGCGGAAAAACGATTGGGCACAAGATTTTTGAGGGTTTCTCCTCTGCGAAACCCTAATGGTTGTCCGCGATCCCACATACGAAAACTAATGGGACAATGATGCTAATGCTGTTTGGCATGTGGCTCGCAAATAAGGAATTGGCCATCGAAGCTGTGGTCTCGAGAGATCCCGGCGGTCAAAATCCGCTCATTACTGACCTGCTCCTCGAAAACTGATCCAGATGTTATGAGAGTCAAGCGGCCCGTTGAGGCCAAGGAGACTCTTGACCTTCCCCCACGAATCATACCAAAACCTGTGTTAGTGATTCCAGGGGATTTTGCTGCTGGCCCGACCGGAGCGCAGCGGAGGGCGGGCCAGCAGCAATCGTTTCCGGCGCCGGCGGCCGATATCCCAGGCTGTCATGTGGCCGCACCGTGTTGTAGTGCCTACGCCACATNNCGTCCGTGCCAGCACACGACAAAGACAAATAAAGAGAAAGCAACTATACTCTCGTATCACCTGGTACAAAGAATGGGGGCAGGTCACCGGCCTTCAAAACTGTCGGCACGAAATGAGCCAAATGGCTCGGGATGGGCCGTCTGACCATTCGTTGCCGATTGCATTGCTTACAAAAGCCGCGCGCGGCATAAGAGCCATCGATGGCGCGGGAAACTTCCAATTCGATGTCATTTTTGTGTAAGCCTGGAGTGGGGTTGCGCGTTTACTCTTTGGAAGGCCCGGTGGCGGGCCGCAGCNNTGAACTGGCGAATGATGAGGACCAGATTCTGCTCTTGGCGCGACTTCGCCGCGGCGAACGTTTGGCGTTTGAGGAATTGGCTGATCAGTATGGAGCCCGGATGTTGCGGACGGCGCATCGGCTGCTGGGGTGGTCTGGCGGCGGGGATGCGCAGGATGTTGTGCAGGATGTTTTGGCGCGAATGCTGGCGCGGCCGGGGCGAATTGCCGCGGGCGGCGGAGACATTGAGCGGTGGCTTATCGCGGTGACGGTGAATGAGTGCCGGACGCGGAGGCGGCGGTGGCTGGCGAGATTGAAGGTGCTGCGCCGGTGGCCGATTCAGGAAGTTGTTGAGCCGGGCGCGGATTTGGAGGTTCAGGAGCAGGTGCGGGCGGCGGTGCGGAAACTTGGAGTTCGGGACCGTGAGGTGATTGTGCTGCATTACTTAGAAGAGATGACGGTGGCGGAGATCGCGGAAATACTGGGGCTGACGTGCAATGCGGTTGAGGTTCGGCTGCATCGGGCGCGCGGGCGGCTGGTGGAAAAGCTCGAACGTTTTGTGAAGGAATGAAAACCCGTGGACGAAAATCGCCTTCGAGAACTTCTGGCTCAAACCGATGCCGCGAGTGCGTTGCCGCGCGGCGAAGATCTGATCGGCGGAGTGATTCGGCGGCGATCTCGCCGGAGGCGGAAAGCGGCGATTGGCGGCGCCATTGGTGTTTGTGCAGTTATCGCAATTGCCGGGTTTCAACTGATGCGGCCGGGGTTTTCAGTTCATCGCGACGACGCGCGGGTGGTTCGGACTGAAAATCCCGTGAAGCACGATGAGGTTGCGATGGCGATTCAGCTGGATGTGGCAACGCGGACGGTTGATGGATTGCTGCGGGATGAGCGGGAGCGGGTTGTGAGTGAGCATGTTCGGCGGCTGGCGGAGGAGCGGTTTATTTTGCGGCAGGAGCGTGAGGCGGACGCTCGCCATGCGCTGGCGAGCGCGGCGGAGTTGAGGGATGGGGAGCAGGCGGCGGTTTTGCGGCGGATTGTGGACTGTTATGCCGGGACGGGCGCGGCGATTGTTGCGCGGGAGCGGCTTTCGACTATTCAATAAGAGGGTAACGATATGAAATTTTATCGCGTGCTATTTCTTTTGCCGGTGTTGATGGTTTTGACGGCGGCGGGTCCGGCGACGCCGTCGGGTACTCGGAACGCGGAGTGCGTGGTGGATGTCTGGAGCAATTTGGATTTTCGGCAGGGTCTGTATGTCGGCCACCCGACGTATGCATATGATGATGTGAAGGTGGCGATTTGCCGGGAGATGGGGCCGCAGGCGCATGAGATGCTAGGGATCGCTCCGGAGGCGCTTACGGGATATGTGACATTCGAGCCCACGCCGGGCAATGATCCGCAGAATTCCACCACGCTGGGAGATGGTTTTTCGGGCCCACAGCGAAGCCGGCTGACGCTGAGTATTGCGCTCGATGAGAAGGGGCAGCCGTTGGCGCGGGAATTTTTGGACAAGATGATTGCGTTGTTGCCAGGGGTGATCGATCAATTGCAGCGGCAGGATCTTGTGCGGGAGATACAGAAAGCCAAGACAGAGACAGGGATTCTGCGCGGGATGGGGATGAATGCCCGCACGGCGGGGGATATTTCGGCGCTTATTCATGATCTGGATCAGCAGACGCTGCAAATGGAACTGGACGTCGCGGCGCTGTCGGCGGAGCGGGATGTGCTGGCCAAGACGGTTGCCCAGATTAATGCGGAAGCGGCGCAGAAGGCGCAGGATGATCCGGTGGCCGCGGAACTGGAGAAGATTGTGAGCTTGAAGCAGAGCATGCTGGCATCGCTGGTGGCATTGCAGAAGGTGGGGAATGCATCGCCGGGGGAGTTATCGAATGCGGAATCGGGGGCGGCGGAGGCGCATGTGCAATTGCTGGAGCGACGGGAAGCTGTGGAGCGATCGGCGGGCGGGGATGAGCTTGGGGATTTGCAGAAGCAGTTGGTTCAGGCGGAGGTGAATCTCGCCCAGGATATGGCGCGGCGGAACGCGATTGCCAAGGAATCGATCGCGCTAAATCAAGCTCTGGATTTACAGACGGGAAGGATGGGTGATACCACCCCGCCCTTGGAGCTTCAGCAGCAGTTGGATGCGATTCCTAAGGCGGTGGTTCGGGTGGTTAGTGAGGAGTGAATAGAGGTGGTGAGGAGCTATGATCGGCGTTTTTCCAGGCTGATAATGAGGCCGGAGAGCATCCGGGAAATCTCCTCAAGGTTGCCCTTTAGCGCGTCGTGCTCGGCTTGCTGAACGAACCCGCGCCGCCGGGCCAATTCCAGTAGCGGCACACATTCCTGAACTGATCCGCGCGCAATGCCGAAGAAGTTTCGCTTGTCAGGTGTGGTGAAGCGGCCATTGCCTTCGGCGATGTTCGTCGATATGGACAGGGCCGCGCGATTGATCTGGTCTGTCAGGAAATAGAATCCGCGCGGGAAGTTCCCGCTCAACTCGCAAATACGATCGGAGAAATCGACGGCCTTTTGATAGACGAGAAGTTTCTCGAATGCGAAGGGCATTTTGTGGGATCTAAGAAGAAAGTTGAGAGTAGAGAGTAGACCGGGGAGAGAGATCGTTCCGACTGCCACGTCGTTCGCCGCTACAGTGCGTCTTTGTCTGCTCTACTTTCTACCCCTCTACTCTCTCCCCTCTATTTTTCCCGCTTTGCGGGAAAAATGGAGGCGTGGGGAATTGAACCCCAGTCCCGAGATATCGTCAATGACGGCCTCTACATGCTTAGTCGGTCTTTTGATCTCGATGCCGGCGGCGAAGATCGACACCCTTCGCCGGAATCCAGTCGTCTTTATCTCGTCTTCTGACCAACGTCCGAATCAGAAAACCAGCCCGCGTTTTGCGGCCGACGTGATGCGGGCATCACATCGTGCCGAGGTTGCCTTAATTAGGCAGCCATACGAACCGGGGCGGCCGTGAAGCCGACTCGGCCTGCAACATCGTTGTTAGCAGTTAAGTTTTGCTCGAATTTTTAGCCAGGCCAATCGAGCGTCCTGGGCATGCCACCGCCACCGCAGCTATCCGGTCGAAACCAGTCGCCCCCGTTAGGTCTGAGCCTTAGGGTCGAAGATCCGGTGGTTAAATTGTCAAAGACCATCAACACTATATGTCGGATTGATTGCCCCGGCAATTCAGGTGTGAAATCAGCCAGCAATCGATCAGCGCGTAAAAAAACCCGCGGGGGGCAGAGAGGGGGGGAACTCTGCCGGGGAAACCCGCGGGCGTTGGATTCATATTAGCCGATATTTTTGAAATCAACAAGTGACATTTAATTTGTCGGCAGGGCTTTCCAGGCCGGTGGCCAAGCACCAGAGTCGGGAATGAGAGATAGAAGGCGGGATGACGGTCAGGTTCCTAATTGACCCGAGGCGAGATATGCGTCGATGCCATGCGAGAGATCGAAACGCGGCTCATAGCCAAGGGCGCGGCGGGATTCGGTCAGGTCGGCTTCGGTCCAATCCTGCGTAAAGCTATATGGGTTCTCAAAATAGTCGGGCGGCAGATTTGTTTTGAGTGCCCGATTGAGCTCGGCAATAACCTCGTTAAAGGACCAGGATTTTCCGGCTCCAACATTGAACACGCCGGCGTGGGCGCCGGCCAGGGCTTTGAGGTTGGCCTGAATCACATCATCGATGTAGACAAAATCGCGCCGCTGCTGGCCTGCATTAAAAATGCGAGGTCGCTTGCCGGCGCGCATTTGTTTTGCGAGCTGGTGAATCATGCTGGCAAGTTTGCCTTTGTGGTCTTCGCCGGGGCCGTAGACATTGGTGTAGCGCAGGGCGACGATCGGATGCGCCAGCCGAGGGGCGTAACGCGCGGCCAGTCGCTCCATTGTGAGCTTGCTGAACGCGTAAATATTCAGGGGATCGGGAGCCTGGGATTCGCGCATTGGAACGGGGCCGCGGCCGTAGATGCTGCAACTGCTCGACCAGACGACGCGGGCATTTGTTTGCACGGCCCAATCCAGTATCGCGCGGAATGTTTCCACGTTGTTGCGCAGCATTTGATGTTGAAGGTTTTGCTGGCTGAGATCCGCCCCACCCTCGCTTACGACGCCGGTGATGCTGGCCTGGTGGAAAAGGCAATCGAATTTTCCGAGGCGGGTCATCGACTCGATATCCTGCGGGTCTTTGAGAGTCAGCACGTCGCCGGGGAAGTTGATGAGATTGGAATAGGGGGCGGCCAGGAACGCATCGGCGACGGTTACGTCGTGACTTTCTTTGGCCAGATGCTTGGCGAGATTCGAGCCGATGAATCCAGCGCCGCCGGTGACGAGAATTCTCACTGGATTCTCCCGGGAAAGATGTTCATCCAGGGAAAGGTTCTCATCCAGGGCCGCGCTGGGGATTGCCGGTTGGATCGGTAGTTTTTCCGCCGGGGAAGACCAATTCGTCTCCATCGCGGAGAGCGAAGTTTTGCTTTTCGTTCATCAGTTGCCCGCGCGCGTCGAGTTGAATCAGTTGGCGTGTTTTTCCTTCGGGAGCGCGGCGGATGAGGACAATGGTCATCGGCTGACCCGGCGAAGGGGGAATATTCCGAGCAATGACGGTGGCGACGCAGTCCCCAGAACTGAGTGTCCGCGAACCGGGATCAGAAACGCCGCCGCTGATCAGATACCTCGCGGGCGGAGCAGGGGCGGATTGCAGCGGCGCGGGGGGAGTCTGTTGCTCGCATGCCATCAAAACAAGGCAAAGCAAACAGGGGGAAAAGAATTGGCCGGACATCCAAAGGGCGCGATTCATTTGAGTTAAGAGTATATCATTTCTTGGCCAAACCGCTAAAAGCCGTTGTCTTTGACAGCATGGTGGTAGTCGGCAAGGGCCTCTCGCCATGGCCGCATGAGTTTGCCGATTTGTTGTTGCAGGGCCTGAAGATCGAGAATGCTGTAGGCGGGCCGGATGGCGGAATCCGGGCGTTTTTTTACCCATTCGGCGCTGGTGATCGGGGTAATTTCGGCGCGGATGCCGAATTCTTCGAGTGTGGCCTTGGCGAAATCGTACCAGGATGTATTGCCGGAATTGGTTGCGTGCCAGAGGCCGGATGCGCCGGTGTCCAGCAGATCGAGAATCGCTTGAGCGAGGTCAACCGTGTAGGTCGGAGCGCCCATCTGATCGTTGACGACGGTCAGCGGTTTGCCGGCCTGGGCAGCCTGGATCATCGTTCGCGGGAAGTTCGCGCCATACCGGCCATAGACCCACGCGGTGCGGACGATGAGCCAGCGGGCGGGGGCATTTTTTTGGAGTTCCTGTTCGCCGAGGAGTTTTGATTTTCCGTAAGCGCTGAGCGGATTGACTGGATCGGTGGGGAGATAGGGACGGTGGAGAGAGCCATCGAAAACGAAATCGGTGCTGACATGGACGAGAATCGCGCCGGACGTGCGGCAGAGGTTGGCGAGATCGCCGACGGCGTGGCCATTGATGGCATTCGCTTNNTCAGCACGAGGGTTGGCTTGTGATCAGCGAAAGCGCCCTTCAGGGCGGAACGATCGGCGATGTCGAGCTCCTGATGGGTTGGGGAAATCGGGCGGTGGCCACGGGAGATGAGAAGATCAGCCAAGGCGTGACCGAGCATGCCTCCGCCGCCGGTAATTAGGATGGAGTCGTAGAGCTTATTCATTCATTTGCCAATCTTAACAGCGCGTCGCCGGTGAGTCGCTGGGTGGTCCAATCGCTCATGGGGACAGCGCCAAGTTTTTTATAGAGTTGGATGGCCGGTTCGTTCCAGTCGAGGACGGACCATTCGAGGCGGCCGCAGTTTCGTCCTATGGCGATTGCGGCAACCGCCCGGAGCAGGGCGCGGCCGATGCCGCGATGGCGGAAGTCTGGGAGGATGAAGAGGTCTTCGAGCCAGATGCCGGGGCGGCCGACGAAGGTGGAGAATGTTGTGAAATAGAGGGCGAAGCCTACCGGTTTATCCTGGATTTTCGCGAGGAGGACTTCGGCCGCGGGGGCTGGGCCGAAGAGGTGGTTTTGCAAATCATTTTCCGTGGCGATGACGGTGTGGGAGAGGTGTTCGTATTCCGCCAGCTTGCGGATGAAATCCAATATCGCTGGGATGTCGGCGGGCGTCGCGGGAGAAATAGTTGGTTCGTGATTATCTGCCGCCATATTGCTGTTCGTAGTATTTCAAATATTCCCCGCTCTTGATGGCGCGCCACCAGTCCTGGTGATCTTTGTACCACTGGATCGTGCTTTTGATGGACTGGTCGAAGCGGTGCTTGGGTTCCCAGCCTAGCTCGCGTTTGATTTTGCCGGCGTCGATGGCGTATCTGCGGTCATGGCCGGGGCGGTCTTTTACGTATTGGACGCTTTCGTCCCAATTTTTACCCATTTCTTTGAGGATCGTTTCGGTGATTTTGCGGTTGGTGA
>PMAK01000256.1 GCA_003153655.1 Phycisphaerales bacterium | reverse complement strand
CCCCCGCGAGAGGGGCGACCAGTACGACCTATTTCATCGGCTTCACATTCAATGCGTTTCAATCCACGCCCCCGCGAGAGGGGCGACGCCAGATCCGGGTTATACGAGCGCTGCCAACAATGGTTTCAATCCACGCCCCCGCGAGAGGGGCGACACGTGGCGGGTCGGGGGGTGTGCGGGTGTGGGGTTTCAATCCACGCCCCCGCGAGAGGGGCGACCGGTTTTTTATTTTGTGGGTCGCTCGAAGAAGTAGTTTCAATCCACGCCCCCGCGAGAGGGGCGACTCGCCGGACGCACGTTCGTTAAATCGGACCTTGCCGGTTTCAATCCACGCCCCCGCGAGAGGGGCGACGGACAAGCAGGTCGCGGCCCTCAAAGAGGGTTTGTTTCAATCCACGCCCCCGCGAGAGGGGCGACAATCGACGGCAGCGGATTCGCGAAGGTGAGCAACGGTTTCAATCCACGCCCCCGCGAGAGGGGCGACGGCGAATGAAATTTTGCCCGCTACCGCGGTGCAAGTTTCAATCCACGCCCCCGCGAGAGGGGCGACGCTTTCCTCATAACCCGTTGCCTTTACCGGGGCAAGCTGCACGATAACGCGAATCGTCTCTTGCCGCACCCGGTTCAAAGCAGCAGGTTCATAACGTATTCTCTATTTGCTTTTCAAAGAGCCACTTATGCTTTCCGCGAAAGTCCCGATCAAGGAGTGCGCGCTTAGCGTTCGCGGTTACTTGCACTAAACAATCAATGGACCTTCCAAATCCGTGGCAGCTTTAGTTCCATGATGCTCCACACGGCGATGCCAGTTTGAGCCCAGATAATAAAACCGTAGGCTGTCTTCGTTCGGATTATACAGGTCCAGCAGCCGCAGTTTCAATGTCATCCATTGGGTCGGATCGATTTGGCATTCAAAGACCGAGTTTTGGACGCGCTGACCAAAATCGAGGCATGCCTTGGCAACCTTCGACAGGCGCTTCCGGCCTTGCCGGGTGGTCGTCGCAACGTCGTATGTCACAAGCACAAGCACGCCACGCTCCCGGGCTCATCGCGTTACTTCCAGACGAACGGCGGATAGGCATCCAGGTCGCCGCGCAGATGCCGGGCCAATAGCCGGGCTTGAAGATGTGCAAGCAGACCGATGCTAACTTTCTCGTCTAGAAATGGATGGATAATTTCTTCCTGTTTGCGTTTCTGGTAGGCAACCAGAACGGCTTTACGCGTTGCATCGTCCATCGATACGGCCCCGTTCTCGGCGATTTTGAAGCCGCTTGGCGAGACCTGACGGCGATTGATGAGTGACAACGCCAATCGATCCGCCAGGAACGGGCGGAATTCCTCCATCAGATCCAAGGCCAAGCCAGCGCGTCCCGGCCGGTCGCGATGCAGAAAGCCGACCTGAGGATCAAGCCCGACTGTCTCGCACGCGCCGCGCACGTCGTGGGCGAGCATCGCATAAAGAAACGACAACAATGCGTTGACTGGATCGAGCGGCGGCCGGCGATTGCGCGACTTAAATGTGAAGCTTTCCTTCTGGGCGACGATGAGATGGTCGAAGATGCCGAAGTAACACCCGGCCGCGTCCCCCTCAACGCCTCGAATGGAATCGGAATTTAACGAACCCAATCTCAGTTGATCAATGCTTTGGGCGAGATATGCAGCATACTTTTCAATCTCGGATTTGCCGGATGTTTCCGGGTAATCCCGCAAGTGACGGAGGAGCACGGAACGGGCATTGGCAATTTTTGCGACAACGATCGCGCGGGAAATGGCGGCCGTGGCGTCAGAAGAATCAGCCCGGCGGTACTGTTCTCGCCGAAGCAGGACATTGCCACTGGTATATCCATTAATGCGGGCCAGAAACCGACCGTTTGCGCTGAGCATCGAGATGCATACGCCCCGTTCTCCGCACAGGCCCATCAGCGAAGAACTCAGACCCACGCGGCCGAAGCAGACTATCCCGCCCAGCGTATGAATGGGAACGCGGAGCTTAATCTGTTTCTCCATTTTGACGAGGACGGCCTCACCTTCACGGGCCAGATAGGTCCCATCCGTCGTGATAAACAGCGTGTTGAGGTGATGTTTCAAGGCTGCCTCACATGCAATTTGAATATCAATCGGACGCGGCGCCGTTGGTAAGAGCGTGCGTCAATACACGGTCGAGGTAATTGGCCGCCGACGAACGAGAACCCGCCTTCGGCATGCACAAATTGATCAGTGAACACCGATCGCATTTGCCCTTTTCATAAACAGCTGACGGCGTAACACGGGAGGCGATCAATTCATGCAGTCCGGCAATCGTCCGTTGCGTCAGATCCCGCAGCGGTTCGTCAAAAGGCACATCAAGGCGCCGGCGTGTCTTGCCATAAAAAAGCGCGCCCGAGCGTACCGACGTACTGAGCATCTCTTCCAGGCAAAACGCCTGAGCGCAGAGCTGGACCCGATCGGCATCATGGGCTTTGGGCTTGCCTCGCTTGTATTCCACCGGAAAGCATCGCATGTCGATTGGTTCAGCGCGGAATTCCACAATATCCGCCTTTCCGATGAGGCCCCATTTGAGCGAGCGTAGCGGCAAAGATCGGACTGTGCGCACGCCATCGCGCAATTCGTTTTTCCCCGAGTCGGCCCGCTGGTGGAGGTGCTGACCATGAACGGTCAAACTGTTCTCGGCCCAAAGCTGTTCCAGATGAATCAGCGCACATTGCCGCGGGCAATACAGCAAATGCTGCAAGGCGGAAATGGGGAGGAGATCGTCTTCGGCATACACTGCTACACCCATTCCTCTACCGTAACGCCTTCGGGGAGGTCGCCGGCGGCAACGGTTATTTTGTAGTCGTCCTTCGATCGCGGCGGACGTTTCTCGTTCTTCAACTCCTCCTTTAGTTCAACTTTGACGCGGGCGAAGAGTTGGTCGGCCCGGGCATTTCCAAGCTTATTTTCATGCCG
Organism: Phycisphaerales bacterium; assembly: GCA_003153655.1. GTDB lineage: Bacteria > Planctomycetota > Phycisphaerae > Tepidisphaerales > Tepidisphaeraceae > PALSA-1353. The sequence continues at coordinate 10,716 of PMAK01000256.1, read as the reverse complement.
GAACGCAATGCATCGTACCGGCGACATTCGTCCTCGCGCGGCAGAACGGTCGTTCTCGAACATCCCGCTGAGAGACTTCTTAAATAGTGCCAAGTCTTCTTCGCTAAAGTCGGTGCCGTTGTGCTGCGGATCGGCCAGCGAAGCGTTGATATATCCAAAACCGCGGTAAAGACCATATGGCACCGTGAACTTCCGGCCCATGGTGCGATTGTCACCTTCCTGTTTTTCGGCTTCTCGCTCGGTTGCAACGGCGCAACGTGTGATCGAATGTTCTTGCGTGATAATGGGATCAATGCTTCTGGCGAGGGTGAACTGGATGGGCCCGCGCACTTGGCCGCAATTGACTTCGGTTGTCATTACCGCGCCGAAGGCACGGATGTCGTAGAAGTTGGCGCACATCCACTGAGTCAACTTGCGGTCTTCGTCCGCTTTGTCCTTTCCTTTGGATTTGCGGTCTTTGGAATCAAGTGAAAGCGCCTTGTAGGCTCGATCATGCTGACGGTTCAGAACGGCCTTCTCCTTCACGTAAATCTCATAAGGCGGCTGCTCGCCATGGATGAGACCCACGTAATTACGAACTTTGCGCTTCAGGCAAACGTCCGTGACCAGGCCTTGGCCGGTTTCAGCGTCGACGCGCGGCAGATTGCCGGCATCGGGATCGCCGTTAGGGTTGCCGTCGGTTACGTCGAAGAGATAGACAAAGTCGTAGCGATGCTGAATTGGCGTACTCATTCGATTGCTCCTTCTTTCTTCTTACTTGTGAAGAGGTTTTGGCGTTGATGAAAATAGCCGATTGCAAACAAACCTTGATCATCGAGATTAAGGTGCCTAGCGAAGCCATCGAGTTTGCTTATGGCCTCGCCAAGCAGTTTTTCGTAGTAGATTTTTTGGCCGGTTTCCAGTTTAGCCATGTGGTGCTGGCTTAGACGGATCAGGCGAGGAAAAACAACGCCGGGTGTCGTGCTGGCGGCAGAGAAATAGCGATCTTTAATCGTCGTATTGAGATCGCCGCCCATGCTGTCAGATTGGATCTTCTCCAACAGGGCGAACAATCGCCCGGTAACGTAAGGCGGATCGGTACGATTTACATCGAGTGCCACAGACACCTCCTTGGGTTGACCCTTCAGTCGTGAGTTGCGAACGATGCAGGCTTTGATGCTAGCCACGCGCGCATGGCTGATGATGCCATCGGCGCGCAGGCGATTGATCATTGAGGTTAGTAGCATTTGCGGGTACGGCCCACCGGTGAACACAGAACGCGCCAGGGCTCCAGCCAGCATTGGAGGAACGGAATCGGCATCGTAGCTTTTCAGCCGACCCTTGGCGTCTGTTTCGGCTCGGCCGGTAGCAAGAAGGATTCGCCGGATCATCAAGGGTGGATCAAACTCCCGAGCGCCGACCAAATCAATGTCGTTCATATGTGCCGCAAGCCGCGCCTTCATTTCCCCGACGGTACTATCCACCCAGAAGCGAACGGAGATTCTCGCTGCATTAGGCGATAACCCTAATGCATAGAACCGTGTGCGATCTTCGGATGAGATGGCATCGTCGCCTGCGTGTCCGTCACGCAGTTGCGTGAAAAATAGGCGGACTTGTTCGGCGCGGCGCTTGTCCTCTGCCGGGGCATCGTCGGCGGGCAACGATCCGCCGGCGAAAATATCGCTGACATATTCCTCAAGTGGCGTATATTGTTCTGCCCAAAAGACAACCGTCGCATCCCCAAGCGACAAGCGGCGATTGTTATTACCCAGCAATTGGTTTAGCGCATTTGTATATTTGAACGAGGCTCCGAGGCTGACGGGCGCATTGTAACTCTGCTCTTTGCCATACGACGTGTATGCGTCATCGTTAAACGAAACCAAGAGCGCGCCGGCTGACTGGGCTCCGCGCACTCCTTTGATTTTGGGCTCATGCAGCCGGGCCACTTCGTCCTCTTTGCCGGTGATGAGGCACATACATCGGCGGTTCTCAGAATTGACTGTGTTATGACCCGCCCAGAAGGCGACGACCGCCGGATCGTCATGCAAAAATCGTTGCTCCCCGGAAATACGAAAGACGCCGAAACTACCGACGATATCTTTCAGAGTATCCAGATGTTCGGGCGCTTTATCCGATGACCAACTCTTTAGAAATGCACATACAGCATTGAAGGCGAGGCAGTTGATGGAACTTTCAACTGTCAAATGGCGTTGGCGAAATGCCTCGAATGATTCAAGGGTTCGTTGCGGCTTTGGGTCGTCGGGTTTAAAGCCGAGCATGTATGCCGCGTTGTCCCAAAGGAAACAGGGATTGATCCCAGAACCCGCCGGCTTCGCCTGGCCAGGAACGAGCAATTGCCGGGCGAATGATCTCTTTTCGCTCGTGATCAGGAGTGATTGAAACTGCTGCAAACGGCCATCCGGCTCAAGGACGACGCAGAAACTAATCTTCTGTAGTGAGTAACCGGGCTTGGGTAGGGAATCCGCGCACTGCGGATCATTAGCCACGCGATCGTAATATTCGACGAGTCGTTGGAGGATCATCCTCGCACCTCCTCGCCATCGAAGCGAGGAACGCTGATAATCCCGTCCGTCATGGTGGCGTGAAAAAATCGAGCTTGGCGCTCGTTCTTGAAATCAATGTCATGCAGCATCCACCCCAAGTCGCGATCACCGACAAAACTGGGATGGGTCGCACGCATTTGGGCATCATTTTCGATTAGCTCAAAGTCAGCCGCGAATTCGCGGCAGCCAAGATAAGGCCGTGTGAAACACTGGCCGGCGCGGGCACGGCGATTGAAAGTATCAAGGTGTTTGGCTTCATTGGGCTCACCAGCGATGATTTCAAAATGGGCTTCGATAATGTACGCGACGTCTCTCAGCAGCAATGCGGCCCGCTGTTGACGCTCGACCTCGATGTACATGCCAAGATTCCCATGACCGGTCCGCATCGCCGTAGCGGCAGTATTGGCGCTGATCTTTGCTCCAACTTCGTTCCGGCGAATTGATGTGAAGTGAATGGGATTAAGCACATGAAGCCGATCGATGACCCAGCGGATTTCCGGCTTCCAATAGATCGCCTCAATGATGCCGCGAGCGGCGGACGGGGTGATCACAGGCGGACCTTATCGCCACCATCGCCGTGAGGGTATGGATTCTCTCCGACGGTGACGACGCCGGACGACTGTGTGCCGACAGCGTGTGGAGCGAGCTTGGCACCCGAATGCACTGCCGCCACCTCAAGCTTGAGGAAGGCAGACAACCGACCGCCCTGTCCAAAGAGGAATTGGACGATACGTTCAACCCGTTGCTCGCAACGAGGTGAACCCAGCAGACCCCGGCACCGCCGTTGGTCTGCTTTTTATTTGGAATCGGGCGGATCGCATCGAGCGGCAATCCAGGCCTCAACAAGGCCATCTTTGGGCTTGTTTATAGAGGCACTTGCGCAAATTGAATGTATATGATATAATTGCATTATACATATTCTTTTATAGTTGGCCGCCGGGAATCCGTCACGTCGTGTGGTGGATTGCAACGGTCAATTACGAAAGGAGAAATTATGAGCGGCCAATCCGTAGGCGGCGGCGTTATGTTCTCATTGCACAAAGGCGGATCAGTCAAAATACCAGTGCGGCTTTTTGCTCTGATAGCAGCCATCATTAAAACTGCGGCACAACGACCAAGGGCCCAAATTAATCAGGACGGAAAATGCTCTGCCTGCGGTTCAGGTGTGAACATTGAGAATGGCCGCAATTTTTGTAAGTGTTGCGGGGCGACTTTGCTCACACCCAGTGACATCGCCGCCAGCAGAGTGTGGGCATAGGCAAGATGAATGATGCCTTAAAGCTAGAACAACCGTTCTAGCTTTTTTCTTGACGCAATTCCTCGACCACGAAGATTGCTTTTTCTTTATCCTCGACCAAATCAACAAGCCGCAGACGAAAGAATGTATCGCCAGTGTCTCCGCCGTAGTCTACTTCAGTACCCAAATAGAGATCGAGGTCTTCCCGCACCTGGGATTTTACACGCCATGATCCCGTCACGTTGTCGTCCGAAACCTCGGTGGTCCTGATCTCAATCCTCTCGTCCATGCAGGTTACCGCTTCGTCAGTATCTTCGACAACAACTTCCTCGGATTTTATCAACGTTGCACAATCGACTGAGTTAACTCCTCTGCCGCAATGAGCACAAAACTTTGCACCTGCACCTAGAGGATACGAGCATTGAGAGCATTTGCGTTTCTTTAGGCCGAACATGGTAGTTGATTATATGCGATCCTATGCAATCTAAGAATACTTTTTCCTTGCTAGCCCCAGCAACACCTTAAAGATGCCACAAATCACTGAGAAGTGGCCGCGCGGCCCCGCGCGGGGGCTTTTGTCGGTCGGGGGCGCAACCAAGCCATTTCGCACTTGGCGCGGCCTATGGAGTCGCGCTAGACTTGGCATATGCAGGAAAAATTCTTCATCTACACAAGGAAATCGACGGAATCCGAAGATCGGCAAATCCGTTCCATTGGCGACCAACTCGCCGAGCTTCGAGAGGTTGCCCGCCGCGACAGCCTCACAATCCTTGATACCTTTGTCGAAAAGCAAAGTGCCAAGATTCCCGGTCGGCCCATCTTCAATGAAATGGTGGCCCGGATCGAGGCGGGCGAGGCGACCGGCATTCTCGCGTGGCATCCGGATCGGCTGGCCCGCAATTCCGTTGATGGCGGTCGGATCGTCTATCTCGTCGATACCGGCAAAATCAAAGAACTCAAATTCCCGACGTTTTGGTTTGAACCGACTCCCCAGGGCAAATTCATGCTCTCGATCATGTTCGGTCAATCAAAATACTACGTCGATGCGTTGTCTGAAAATATCCGTCGCGGACAGCGACAGAAGGTTAAGAATGGTATTTGGCCGCTGCGGTCTCCGCTTGGCTATCTCAACGACCGAAAGAGCCGGACAATCGTTGTTGATCCCATCCGTGGCCCGCTTGTCCGCAAAGCCTTTGAACTCTACGCCACCGGTGAGTACACCTTCGACCAAATCACCGAGACGGTGAACGGCTTGGGACTCACCAACCGCGACGGTATGCCTCTGGGGCGGTCACAGTATCACCGGATGCTCCAACATCCGATCTTCTACGGCCTGATTTACTACAGCGGTGAAACCTATGAAGGCAAGCATGAGCCGCTCATTTCCAAAGCGCTCTTTGATCGCGTCCAGGAGGCCATGCGACAGAAGACAAAGCCGAAAACTCCCTCGCTCAAGCCCTATCTCTATCGCGGCTTTCTTCGCTGCGGTGAATGCGGTTGCTGGATTACGACCGAGACGCAGAAAGGCAACAACTATCTTCGGTGCACCAAGCGGGTGAAAAAGGATTGCTCGCAACGATACGTGCGGGAGGATGCCTTCGCCCTCCAGGTTGACGCATATCTGTGCCGTCTGACACTTCCCCCAGGCGATGCCGACTGGATACGGGGCGAACTCGAAAAGGAACGCGATGAAGATACGTCAGCCGGTTTGGTCGCAACAGAGGCGATTCGCCTCCATATCAAGGATGACGAGGAGCGGATGGAACGGCTCATGCAAGGGTACATCGCCAATGCCCTGTCGTTGGAGGAATACCGAAAGGCAAAGGCCAGGATCATCAACGAGAAGAAGCAGAAGGAAGAAAACCTAGCGGAATTGGAGCGTCACCGCTCCGGTTGGTTCGAACCGGCCATTCGCTTCGCAAATGACCTTAAAACAGCGGAAATCGTGGCATCGTCTCACGATGATGCCGAAAAACTCAAATTCGCCAAATCTACCGGTTCGAACTTCCGTCTGGTCAATCGGGAACTCGTCTCTCTCCCACGCGATGCGTGGCAACTCGTTGTAGATCAAGGTTCTTTTGCCCAACACAAAGCCGCGCCGGAAATTTCCGGCGNNACCACTCTGCCACCTCTCCAACGCCGGCGCACATTATTCGATGCAGGCGTTAAATTCCAGCAAACCAGCCTGATGTTCGCGCGATGTTTGGGCTGGGTTATTGAATTCCGCAAACCTCCAGTCTACGCTATCGGGTTCAACTCCTGATCAATGACCGCTATGAGCGAAGCACCTACTTTTTCACGCGATAATCCGGATTCAAGTCAACAGGGTGAAACCGCAAAGGGAGCGGCTGCCGGCACGGCTCGGCATGTGCTCGAATTTGAAAAGCCATTGGCTGTCATCGAGCGGCAGATTCAGGAACTTGAAGCTCTCCAGCATCAAAAACAAGTGGACTACGCTAAGGAATTGCGGCAGCTTCGGGGCAATTACACGGCCCTGCTGCGAAAGACATACGAAAACCTGAGCTCCTGGGAGACAGTGCAGGTGGCACGCNNTCCGCAACGGCCGCAATTGCGGGATTACATCGAGATGATTTGCCCGGAATTTCGGGAGTTGCACGGCGACAGGCTTTTTGGGGACGATCCGGCCATCATCTGCGGACTGGCGCGATTGGGCGGCCATAAGGTCGTGCTGATCGGGCATCACAAGGGACGGGATACCAAGGAAAAGATCAAATGCTTCTTTGGATTGGCCCATCCAGAGGGATATCGCAAGGCGCTTCGATGCATGAAGCTGGCCGAGAAATTTGGGTTGCCGGTGGTGACTTGGATCGATACGCCGGGGGCTTATCCGGGTATTGGGGCGGAGGAGCGCGGGCAGGCTGAGAGCATTGCTCGAAATTTGATGGAAATGAGCCGGCTGAAGACGCCGATCGTGTCGATAGTGCTGGGCGAAGGAGGCAGCGGCGGAGCGCTGGGGCTCGGCGTGGGAGATCGCGTGGCGATGATGGAATTCTCCTGGTATTCGGTGATCAGCCCGGAGGCGTGTTCGGCTATTTTGTTCAAAGGGAATGACGGGGCGGCGCAGCTGGCGGACAGCCTTCGGCTAACCAGCAGCCATCTCAAACAACTGGGCGTCATTGATGCGATTATTCCGGAGCCGCTGGGCGGGGCTCACCGCGATCCGCATACGGCTGCGCATAACCTTGAGCAGTATATCGCCAAGACGCTGCGGGATTTGAAGCGTTCGAAGATCGAAAAAACCGTGGAGCGGAGATACGAAAAGTTCCGCGAGATGGGGGTTACGCTGGAAAAAACCCGGCCCAACGCCAAGGCTGCGGGATAGTTGAATTGCCTCACATTCCCTCTGCCCTTTTCATCCATTCGGAGATACGTCGCAGGCGGCATATAATCTCCGGCAATGTCCAGCTATACCCAAAGCATTCAAGCGTTGATGAACGAACTCGCCCGGCTGCCGGGGATCGGGAACCGATCGGCCGAGCGGATCGCTTTCCATCTGCTCAAGCAAAGCCCCGAGGAGGCGATGAAGCTGGCGGATGCCATTCGCGACGTCAAGACGCGCATCCGCCATTGTTCCAATTGCTTTAACCTGACCGAACAGGATCCGTGCAGCATCTGTGCGAGCCCGACGAGGGATCAATCCGTCGTCTGCGTCGTCGAGCAGCCGAAGGATTTGCTCGCGCTGGAATCGACGGGGTTGTACAACGGCGTCTATCACGTGCTGCTGGGTCGGATCGCGCCGCTGGAGGAATCTCATCCGCAAGACCTGACAATTGATGCGCTGGCCAAGCGCCTGGAAGCCGGCACGATCCGCGAGGTGATCATGGGAACCAATCCAACGGTGGATGGGGATGGAACGGCTCTCTACATTCAGAATCTCATCGCGTCACGATTCGGCCAAATACAGGTGACGCGGCTGGCGCGGGGGCTTCCAGCCGGCAGCAATATCGAATACGCCAATAAAAGCATTCTCGCGGATGCGATTGCCGGTCGGCAGAAGATGTGATTCGATCCGCGCCGTGCTGGCCGGCTATGGTTTTGCGCACCATCGCCGCCAAGCGTCGCGATAGGCGGCCTCCACATTTCGGGCGAATCGCGGGGCGTTCATCAGGGGCGATGCCTGCATTCGCCGGCGAAGGGATTTACGCAACTCGCGCAGTCGCGGGAGATCGCCGGCTAGCGCTACCGCGAGATTCACATATTGTTCGGGGCTATACGCCACCAGATTCGGGAGACCGATGTTGCACAGAATGCTGCGGCCGCCGCGGCCAACTGGCGTCTGTCCCGATAAGCTAATCACCGGAACTCCCATCACGAGCGTATCGCAGGTGGTAATGCCGCCGTTGTAGGGAAACGGATCGAGGCCGATGTCGATTCGAGTATAGATATGGATGTATGGCTCCCAGACTTGCCGGTCGATGAACTCCACTCGATCGGGCGTGATGCCGAGCTGATCGAAGCGATCGCGGGTGGCGGCGAGATATTCTCCGGCCAAGGCGTGAATGAGCAGCCGCGATCCCGGCGTTTGTTTGAGGATTTCGCACCACAGGTCGATCGCGGCGGAAGAGACTTTGGCAAATTGGTTCATCGAGCCAAACGTGATGTGACCGTTTTGCTCGGCCGGCAGAGGCGACGGATCGGGCACGGGGCCGCCGGGGGCGTAACACCAGTATGTTTCCGGCAGGCGAATGGTCTGTTCGCTATAGCAGTTTAGATCCTGCTCGGGCGGATCGAGATAGGGATCGGAGAAACGATAGTTCATCGCCTCCACGCCGCTGGTTCCGCAATATCCCAGGTAAGTGATTTGCACGGGGGCGGGAGCGATCGCGAACGTTCGCAGGCGATTTTGGGCGGTGTGCAGTGAGAGGTCGATCAAAACATCGATTCCATCGGCTCAGATTTGCGCCGCGAGAAGTTCGTCGCTGAGCCGCTCGACCTNNACTCCCGCCACTGGTCACAGTAGCGTTGCAACTGTTTGGTCTTCGCATCCGGGCGCGTGCTGCTGCTGTAGCAGAAAATCTCGAATTGCTTCCGATCGTGCTGACTCAATAGAGGCAGTAAATTCCAGCCGACGACGTGATGGTGTAGATCGGGCGAAACATAGCCGATTCGCAATCGGCGATCGGGTTCACGGGTATTTTTGTGCGGAAGCATCAGGTGCCGCAGCGGCTTGCCGTGATGATCGTCCCATTGCCGGGCTTCGCGCAGAATCGCCGCCGAGTCGCATCCGGAATGAAAATTCATCCTGAAGAGCAGGTTGCTGTGTGCTCTGGGATAGTCCGGCTTGAGGCGGAGGGCTTCATGATAGGAGCTGATGGCCTCATCAATCCGCCCCACCTCACCCAGGCTGTTGCCCAGGCTCGTGAATGCTTCGGCGTAGTCCGGCTTGAGGCGGATGGCATTTCGGTTTGCAACGATGGCCTCGTCAAATTGCCAGTTTTCTTCTAACGCGATGCTCAGGTTGACGTACGTTTCGGCCAGATCAGGGTTCAACCGAATTGCCTGTCGATAACAGGTGATGGCCTCTTCAAAGCGCCGGGTGCTCTTCAAAATGTTGCCGAGATTGTTGTGCCCTTCAGCCAGATCGGGTCTCAGCCGAATGGCCTCTCGAAAAGAAGAAGTTGCATCGTCAAGCTCCCCTTTGCCATGCAGGGCGTTGCCCAGATTGAGGTGCGCTTCGGCAAATTGTGGGTTGATCCGAATAGCCTGGCGGCAAGCGGCGATGGCCGCGTCCAACTGCCCTTTGGCGTTTAATGCAAAGCCGAGATTGTTGTGCGCATCGGCGAGATCGGGCGTGATCTCAATCGCCCGGCGATAGAAAGCGATGGCCTCGTCGAGATATCCCTTCCGAGCTAAGACGAAGCCGAGATTGTTGTGCGCCTGGGCCAGATCGGGCTTGATCCGAATAGCCCCGCGCATCAATTCTTCGGCCAGGTCCGGCCGGCCAGTCTGTCCAGCCACTACACCCAACAAATGCATCGCGTCGGCATGATCGGGCTGCTGTGCGAGAATTTGGCGATAGAGCGTTTCCGCTTCCGTCAGGCGGCCGGCCTGATGGTGGGCCACGGCGGCGTCGAGTTGCTGCCGAAGAGTGATACGGCTGATCGCATCCATCCAAAATCATCATAGCCAAGGTTGGAGAACTGTCATTTCAGCGCACGGAAGAGCCGGCTGGACAGATGTCCAGCCGGCAGATATCACGAGGTAGAATTCTTCGGAAATTACATCTTCCGACGATTTCGACGGCTCATCAGACCAAGGCCGCCGAGGGCCAGAAGGCCCAAGCTCATCGGCTCCGGAACCACCGCTACAGCAGAGACGCTGTAACCGACGAGGTTGGAGTCGTTGCTATTGCTCAGATCGAAGCCGAAGAAGTTGTCGCCGCTCGGGGGAACCGGTGCATCCAAGAACAGGTTGTACTGGCTTCCGAACGGATCGTTGCTGTCAGTGACGGTTGGCAGGCTGGCATAGCTAGCCGCAGCCAGGACGCCGACTGATGCCGGAGCAACGGTATCGCTGCCGTCGATGGCCGCGATCGCTGTGTTAATCTGCGATGAATTGGCCTGAACACCGTTGACGGTCACATCCAAGGCGTAGATTTCTTCGTCAGTGGCCGGGTTAAAGCCATTGGCTTCAACATAGCCGGTAGCAGTGCTGAGGCCGGTTACCTGAGCAACATGGTAGCTGCCAGCACCGCCGGAAACCGTGAGGGTGCCTTGTGACGAACCGTAGTTAGCGGGCGCGCCACCTGAAGCAGCCGTCAGTGAGATGACCGAATGATTGAGGGCGGCCGCGGCGGTAATATTGATCACCAGCACCGGCAGAGTCCCAACCACGTCACCAGGTTTGGTGAAGGTCGAGGCAATGTAGCCCGGGACGGTTGTGGTTGTTCCTAGCGCGGTATTTTCCCAATAGCTC
>PMAK01000211.1 GCA_003153655.1 Phycisphaerales bacterium | reverse complement strand
ACGGCTTAACTTCGTGGCATTGCAGGATGACCCCAATGCTACGCAATCTGCCCAATAAGTCTTGATTCTGCCCAATAAGTCTTTTGGCAGTGGGGTTTATAGATACTTTTCGGGCAACGCCTGAACCATAGGGAAAATCCCTATAGTAAAACGAGCAAAATAGACCACGACAAACGGGATAAAACCCATTTTATTACAACTCAAGTTCGTTTAGCTTGGTTCGAGTACTCGCGATCCCGTTGTGTCCGCGTCGCGTCCGGTCTCCAAGGGGGGGCCGGATTCGGCAGGCATGACGGGTTTTTTTCTTTGGGNNCAACATCCGCCATCAATTGTGCAGGGATAACGATTTACAGACGATGCAGCGTTACCAAAAAATATCAAAAAGCTCCCCACCTCTCTCCAAAGCACGTCCAATTCTTTCACTCCTTCGACACCGGATGAGAGGGACTACTGTTTGTTTTCCGATTACGCTTCAAGAGAGCCACGGAGCTAAAGGTGCATGTTGACTCCACCAAATGCTCTCCATCGCCAATCCATGCTTCCGGGGGAATCCGGTAAAAAACGCTCTAAATTCGGAACATTCCGGAAAAGTTGGGAAAAGAATTGAACGTCCCTAAAACTCACGCCCACTGAAAGAACGCCCGGACAGCCCAATGAGCCGTCGCCTCTAGAGCATGTTCAGCTCAGCTGTAGCGTCTGCGTCGCCGCCATTTGCGGCACAGGCTAGACGCGACGACGAAGCGTATCTAAATAAGGATACGTTGAGGAGGAGCAACGACGCATGGGCCGCAAATGGCGACGACCCGAAGGGTTGCGTCCAAACGGGCCGTTCGCGTCGTCATCACTCCTCAACGGGTCCGTTTAGAACCCGCTTCGTCGCTCTTCCTAGCGCCCGGCCCGTTTGGACGCAACGCAGACGCTACAGATGAGCTGAAGATGCTCTAATACGCCCGCACCAGCTTTGCCTGTGGATATGCATCAACAAGAATTTGATCGCAATTCCACCCGGCAGCCGCCCGAGCGTCGGCACACCACTGGCACATCCCCACGCCATGACCAAAACCATGGCCGTCATAGAAGGTGACCGAATCAGAATTCGGATCCCCGTTGATCTTGCAATAACTGCTGGGCAGCTTCGTCCCAGGCCGGGCGTCGGTATCGACGGCCGTGCGGAGTTGCTCGGCGGTCCAACTGTATTGCACGCCGCGGATATCCGTGACCAGCACGCGATTGGGGCGGCCATAGCGATTGACGCCTTGCAGATCGATTCGATAGACGCCGGTGATGTTTAACTCGGGCACAGCGCGGCCAAGCTCCTTGCTCGCGCGCAGCGCCCACACATGGACGCGCCGCGCAAGCTCCGTTTTCGTGATCGTGATCGGCCCCCAGTTGTAATACTTCGATCCGTTGCAGCACGTCCCATGCGATTGCTCCGCGAGCGGCGGAATATACGGATCACCCGGAAACGCATCCGAAGCCGCCTGCGTAACGCCCCCGCAACAACTGCTGAAATACGCCTTGAAAATCGTCCCATCGCCCGGGCCATAGGTCAGCACAATCCCGCTGGTGGCAGCCACCGCCTGACGGCCCTTGCTGGTTTCGCCGTTAACGCCGCCGTACATCTGGCTTCGTTCGTCGGCATAGACATCCCAGGCGCGGTGAACGCCGGATCGATAGGTCTCATACAAGGCATACGTTCGCGAGGCGATGGCCTGCGCCTTGATCGCCTCGACGGGCCAGGATGATTCCATCTCCTCGGTGACAACACCAGCCAAATAATCCTCGGCATCCAGGTCATTGATGACATCAAATCGCCCCGCGCCGGTGGGAAGCAGGCGAATGGACCCCCGGTAAGCGATGCGGTTGACCTGGATCGGATCGGCGTTGGTCGGCTGTAGCGTCAGCGCGCCCGTGCGAAGCAGCCGGCGGCCGATATGCCAGCCATCCGGAGCGAGTGAGACGGATACAGTCAGGGATCGCGGGAACGCAAGGGCGTTGACGGTGGGGGTGGAATCAAGCGTGATCTGCGGCTCGTCCGCGACGACATCGGCGCGATCGACATCCTGGAGAAGCAGCACGCGCACGCGCGGAACGTTGGTGGCAACGGGAATCGGCTCTGCTTCCTGGCTGCATCCCACCGGCAGCGCAGTCAAAAAGAGAACGAAACCCAGCGTGGCGAGATATCGCATCATGGCCTCCTTGCCCTGATCCGCGACAAAAAAGTCTTACTCTTCGAGCTTACGCAAGTTCAGCCCGAACGTGGCCAACTGCTGCTTGATTTCATTCAAGCTGGTCTGGCCAAAATTTTTGCAGCCGAGCAGCTCGTCTTCCGTGCGAGCGGCCAGTTCTCCGAGGGCATTGATATTGAGGCGCTGCAGCGCCTTCCTGCTGCGGACCGAAAGCTCAAGGTCGGCGACGTTCTTGCTGAGTATTTCGGGCGGAACATTTCCGGCCGCGGGAACAGTGCGGCGAACGGCGTTCTTGGAATCATCCGCGGCCTGTCCAAGACGCAAACCTTTTTGCGCGAGGAGCGCCTTGATCTCATTCAGGCTGGTTTCGCCGAAGTTTTTATAGCTCAGCAATTCCTGCTCGGTGGTCTTGAGCAGATCGCCGAGAGATCGGATATTCATTTTCTTAAGGCAATTTCGGCTTCGGACGGAAAGCTCGAAATCGGTGACGGGGACGCTTAGGATCGCATTCCGCCGATCGCCGCGTCCGTCAAGATCCTCGTCGTAATGCATGCTGCGAGCGGATTCGACGTCCTTCATGTAGAGACGGGCGCGAACGTTGTTCGGAGCCGTACGCAACACAGCGTCGAGACAGCGATGTGCTTCGTCGTAATGGTTGTTGTCTTCGTAGAGAATCGCGAGGTTCATCAGCGCGTTGAGATGCACGGGCGGGCTCGTGCAGATGCGCTCGTATAACTCGATGGCCTTGGCGTCCTCAGCTCGGCGGTCATAGAGGACGGCCAGATGGAAAGCGGCCTGCTCGTGGTCGGGATTCTCGTTCAGGGATCGCTCGTAGAATTCGACGGCCTTTTCGTGCAACGCCTGTTGCTCGGCATCAAGCCCGCGTCGATAGTATTCCTCAGCCGCCCGATCGTTAATTGACGACACAGTCGCTTCGCTCATCGTTTAGCTTCCAATCCTCAGATAAAACCGCCGGATCAAGCCTGACCGCAAACTGGCCGGGCAATGGGATTGCCGTAATAGTAAGTGGACGGGAGCAGACTCGTCAACCTGCGGGCAGAACGCCGTACCTAAACCCCCAAATTTGAAGCTCAGGGAGTTTGCTCCCAGGGTTACGAAAATGAGCAAACTCCGATCTATTCCACCGGACAAAGCCCAATCCGAAACCCGCGATAGGCGCTAGCCTCGGCTGGCGGGTTCTTCGCCCGAGCGGCGGAACGCTCGGAATTCGGCCCGCTGCCAAAACTTCCGCCCCGGTTGACGCGGTCACGGCCGGCTGGCGGCCCGACAGGATTGGTCTGGCTGCCACCGGGAAGAGGCCCATACCAATTCCGGCACCACTGCCAGATATTTCCGGTCATATCATAAAGACCCCAGGCGTTCGGCTGTTTTTGCGCGACCAGGCGCGGGCCGCCGATTCGACCGGAAACAGCAAAACCCTTACCGCCATAGCCATCCGGGCTATTCGCGTCGTACCAGGCGATCTTGTCCAGCGCCGCCGACCTGCGCCCTTCCATGACCAGCGGACCGGCATAGGTTGCGTCCGTCGTCCCGGCCCGGCAGGCGTACTCAAACTCGGCTTCGGTCGGAAGACTATATTCATATCCCACCGGCAAACGCCCAGCCGCATGTTCCCGCTCATTCAATTTTCTGCAGAGCTCCATCGCGTCGTTCCAACTGACGAAATACATCGGCAATTCCAAATCCTCCCCAGCCAGATATTGTTCCGGATCCGCGTCGCGCGAGAATCGCATGAAGTCGCGCACAGTCTGCTTTTTGCCCCCCAAGTCGCAGAGCGTGTCATCGTGCAGCACTTTGCTCAATTGCCCACGCACATCCAAGCCCGTCACGCTTTTCCATTGCCCTATCGTGAAGATGGTTTTGCCCAGCCAGAATCCGCCGGTGAGAATCACCTTGGTTTGCGGGCGTTCATCGGAACCGGACATCGAATCGGACTCAGGGCTGCCCATGATAAAATTGCCCGGCGGAATCCAGCGCATCTCAACCGTCACATTGGCCGACGTCGGCAGATTCCACGTTTGGCCTTTCTGCGGCACAGATGATGTGGACCCCAAACTTTGCGACGCACAGAAAACACCGAGCGACAGCGATGTGATCACCAGCCTGGCGGCGGTGATTTGTGTTTTGAACATTTCTGGAGCGTATCGGTCCACAACATTCCGTACAATCATTTTGTACCTATGAGCTCATTCAAAACAGTTGCAATCCTGGCCAATCCCTTAGCCGGCCAAGGCAATGGCCGCGCGACCGCCGAAGCCCTGCAAACGAGCCTACCAGCCGCTGGCGTTGGAGTCACCGTCATATTTGACGCCCCAGCCGCGGCAAATGCGGAAGTTTTGGCGGCGGCGGATGCGGTGATTGCCATCGGCGGCGATGGAACTCTCCGTGCCGCGGCCAGCCGGTGCCTGGAAGTCCGCGGCAATATTCCGCCTCTCCTGCTCATCCCAATGGGAACGGCCAATCTGATGGGCCGATATTTGGGAATTCACTGGCTGCCAGAAGAGTTAGCGCAGCGCGCCATCGAGTCTCTCCGGAACGGTCGCATCGTGATGCTGGACGCAGCCCGCGCCAATGGCAAATTGTTTTTCGTAATGGCAGGCATCGGCATCGACGCCCAGATCATTCACGAAATGGACCGCATTCGCTCCGGGCCAATCAAGTACGCGAGCTATGTCGTTCCTGCGGCCCTCGCGCTGGCGAAGTATCGCTATGTTCCGCTGGAGGTCATCGTGGACGGCCAGACAATTTTCGCCTCCGCTCCCGCAATGGCGTTCATCGCAAACATCAGCGAGTACGGAACAGGATTCCCAGTCGCCCCCGATGCCCGTCCCGACGACGGCCTACTCGATGTCTGCATCGTCCCAATCGTCTCGCTCGTCGAAGGCGTGCGCCAGTTCTTCCACGCTGCCGCCGGGGAACACATCCTCGGCGAAGGCGTCGTCTACGCGCGCGGCAAAGAAATCGAGATTCGCTCGGCAAAGCCATTGCCGGTGCAGATCGACGGCGACTCCGCCGGATACACCCCAACGCGGATCGACTTGCTTCCCATCCGCGTGCCCTTTATCGTTCCGGTGTGAGCAAATCATCTGATATTCTGCATCGGGATCGCACCCCGTTTTTTGTAATTGGCGGGCCATGCGTAATCGAATCAGAGGAGCTTTGCCTCTCGATCGGGTCGAAGGTAAAGGCGATTTGCGACAAGCTCGGCCTGACGTACATCTTTAAGGCCAGCTTCGATAAGGCCAACCGTTCAAGCAAGGATAGTTTTCGCGGGCCGGGCCTGAGCGGCGGGCTGAAGATTCTGGAAAAGGTAAAACGCGAGGTCGGGGTTCCCGTACTGACAGACATTCATGAACCGGGGCAGGCGGCGACCGCGGCGGAGGTCGTGGACATTCTGCAAATCCCGGCGTTTCTCGCCCGGCAGACCGACCTTCTCCTTGCCTGCGGCCAAACCGGGCGATGGATCAACGTCAAAAAAGGCCAATTCATGTCCCCGGCTGAGATGGGCAACGCGATCGAGAAAATCAATTCCGTAGGAAACCGCCAGATACTCCTGACCGAGCGCGGAACGTTCTTCGGCTACAACCGACTCGTCAACGATTTCACGGGACTCGCGGTGATGAAAGAGTTTGGTTATCCGGTCGTTTTCGACATCACCCACAGCACCCAGCAGCCTGCGGCAATGGGAAATCAGAGTGGCGGCAATCCGAAGTATTCGCCGATGCTGGCGCGCGCCGCGGTAGCGGCCGGAGTGGATGGCCTGTTTCTCGAATGCCATCCCGATCCCAAAGCCGCCAAAAGCGACGCGGCGACCATGCTCGATTTGAATCAGGTCGAACCGCTGCTCGCGGATTGCCGGCGAATCGTCGATTTGAAACTTGGTTAAGCTTGAGTTGCGTTCAACCAACGCCCAAGACGTTTCCAGTTACATATGACGCCACGTTTTTGGCCGTTACTAAGAACGCAACCAGATCATTTCACCTTGATGCTGATCTTCAGATGCGTGTAAACCCACGCAATCGCCATTGCGAGGATGGGAGCCGCGACACAGACGGCAACCAGAAAATAGCGACGCACATTGCCAGTCGTGGGATTCGGCACAACCAGCCGATCGCATCGGCCGGTAAGCTCGACTGTCTCCGGGTGATCCAACTCCTTCTTCATATCCAATGCCGTGGCATAACGATCCTGCGGGATGCGGGCCATCGCGTGGAGGATGATTTCCTCGACCTGCGGTGAGATTTTGTCGTTCCGTTTGCGCGGGGCGACGGGATCGCCGCTCAGACGGCTGTTCATGATGATGAATGGATTTGCACCTTCGAAGGGCATAGCGCCGGTGACCATTTCATAGNNGATCGCTCCGAGGCTGTAGATATCGGTGCGGGCGTCGCCGCGTTTGCCTTTGACCTGTTCCGGGGCCATGTAATCGGGTGTGCCCATTGCGGGGGTGAACCCGCCGAATGTGAGCCGCCGCTGCCCCTCGAACTTTGCGATGCCGAAATCCATGATCCGAATGCTGCCGTCCGTGCAGATCATGATGTTATCCGGCTTGAGATCGCGGTGAACCACTTCGTGCTCGTGCATGTAATGCATCGCTTCGCAGACGCGGCTAATGATTTTGAGCGCATCTGCCTCAGGCATCGGGCGAATCGAGTGCATCAGATGGCCAAGCGTCTGTCCCTCCAGATATTCCATGACGATGTAAGGCCGGCTCTTCTTCATTGAATCATCGTCGATCATCTTCAGGATGTAGGGATGCTGAAGCGCCTTGCCGATGGCCTGCTCGCGCTGGAATCGCTGATCAAATCCTGGGTCGGATTCGAATTGCATGAATGGAACTTTGAGGGCCACCACGTCGCCGGTGTTTTGGTCCACCGCCTTGAAGATCGACGCCATGCCGCTGCGGCTGATCATGTCTGTGATTCTGAACCGATCATCAAGGACCTGGCCTACTTCCAATTCACTTCCCATGATTGCGGGACTCTCTTTCTGGTAGGTCGGCAAGCCGCGATAGTAGCTGAGCCGCTCAATCGCCTGGACCTGAATGATCTGGACGGACAAGTTGTCATCGGCGCCGCGGCGTTCGGCTAATTTCACTAGCGATTTGCATGCCTCTTCGGCAGGCTGCTTGGTGGCGGCTTCGTAGATTTCGCCTTCGGTGATCTGCGTCCACATCCCGTCGCACATCTGGACGATGATGTCGCCGCGATGAACGTTGATGGTGTGATAGTCCACCCGGATGGTGGGCTCCTGACCGACGCTGCGTGTCAGGACCGAGCGCATCTGGCTGCTCATCGCCTCATCAACATTGATGAGTCCCAGCTTGAGTTGCACTCCCGCGTACGAATGGTCGTTGGTGACCCGCCGAATGCGGCCCTGCTGGATGGCATACACCCGGCAGTCTCCGACATGTCCGATGTTCACCTCGTTGTGACGAAAGATGCTGGCGGTGAGCGTCGTGGCCATTCGGCCGGCGCCGTTGTGTTTGGCGTTCGCGTCGTAGATCGCGATGTTTGCTGCGGTAAAAAGCTGGAAAAGGGTTTGGCTGGGGGCTGCGAGTGGTTTGGCTTCCAGAAAGGATTTCACGGCGGTTTCGCAGGCGAGTTGGCTGGCAACCTCGCCCCTCGCTTGGCCGCCGACGCCATCGGCAAGGATGACGATAGCGCCGCGATTGCGCCATTCGTCCTGGTCCTTTGGCTGCCAGTAGGCGACGCAATCCTCGTTCTGCTCGCGGATGGGTCCCTCTGTTGATAACGAAGCGTAAGTGATCAGCATAGAAGCGAAGCCAAAAGCGCGATTGGAATGGGGATTTTAGATTTCCCGCCGGACAATACAAGAAATAACCGGTTCGCCCAAGTTCTCAACAATTGACGACGATTCGCCCAACTTTGTGGCCGACTATTTCCGCATTGAAGCCATATGCATAGAAAATAGGCATTGGCTTATCGACGGCATAAATGGCAAAGGTATGGCCCATTGTCCAATATTCGCGCAGTTTTGGGGTGGTAGGCGTTTCGGGAACATGTTTTTTGAGTTGGCACAGTCTTTGTGATTGCAAATTAACAACGCGCTTTGAGTCTATGCGGATAAAGGAGAGTGTCTGTGGCAAATGAAACGACGACCGGTTCCGGAACTGGAACGATGAAACCGACGCTCGGTCTCACCGGGCTAACCAGTAATGCCATGGCGCTCATCGCGCCTGGTGCATTCTTATGGCTCACGTTTTCGGAGCAATCCGGATATGGAGCCCCATCAGCGGGCTCCGCGATGTGGCTCGGCATTGTCTTCGCATTGGCGCTATGCCTTGCGACGGCGGTAGCTTACGCCGAGCTCTCAAAGCTCTATCCCGGAGCGGGCTCGTCATACTTCTTCGCCGAGCAGGCTTTTCTCTCCAAGAAGCAGGCCTATAAGTGGGCACGCCTTTACAAATTCATGGTCGGCTGGGCCAGTCACCTCTATTACTGGGTCTATCCAGGTGTGATGGTGACCGTGACCTGTATTTTCATAGGATATATGTCAGGCCAGCTATGGCCTAACACCTTCTCGGTAGCCATCGGCAGCCCGCTGCTGATGATCGCATTCGCGGTCATATTTTCGTTCGGCGTCTCCTACATCGCCTTCCGCGGTGTTGTCGGCGCCACCGGCGTGAATGTGGCGATCAACATCATTCAGATTACGGCTCTCCTGATCTTCTCCGTCATGGCGATTGTGCATCGCGTTCACGTCCAGGAAGGCGCTCCCGCCTATACGCTGGATTCTAACGGCCATGCCACGATGAATGTCCAGGACACGACCCCGAATATGGTCCAGGATCCGAAGTTTCCCAACGATGCGACTAAACAGATTCCCGATCCCGCCGGCACCACCTCTCCGAAGGTCGATGGCAGCAATAACCCCGTCTGGGTTTTCGATGCAGCTGATGCCAAGGGCAACGTCATTAACGATGCCAGCGGAAATCCGATCGTGATAGCGACGGACGCTACCGGAAAGCTGGCCGCACTGCCGACGGGAGCCGCCAAAGCCATCCCCTCCGTAAATACCATCTCCTACAAAGGTGGCATGACTCAGGACAGCAGCGGCAAATGGCAATTCCTTTATCACGACAGCGCCAAGTCCGTAATTCACTGGCACGCTGGCTCGTATGTCTTCATCCAGGCTTGCGTGGCGATCCTGATTCTAGTCGGCTTTGAATCCGTAACATCGATGGGCGAAGAGGCTAAGAACGCCAAAAGGGACATTCCCAAAGCCGTCATTCTCTCACTGCTGATCCAGGGCGGCTTCTGCTACCTGTTTGAATACTTCGCCGCCAACTATTTCCAGAGTTCGTGTTATACGAACCAAACTGCTGCCGGCTCGCCCGCGCCGCTCGGTGATATGATGCAGCTCGTCGGCGCCTGGTGCTTTGGTTCGGCATCAGCCGGCTGGTATTTCATGTTCTTCCAGGCCATCACGGTTTTCCTCGCCATGATCGGCACCACCTTGTCCTGTATCAACACCGGCGCTCGCGTGACTTACGCCATGGGCCGTGATGAGGAAGTCCCGAATCACTTCGGACTTCTGCATGGCAAGAACAACACCCCGCACCGATGCATCTGGGTGCTGGCAACGATCTCCGTAGTGATTGGTGTGTTAGGAATTATCTTCTATCTATGCGGTCCCGCGGCCAGTTCATCGTTGGACTCAACGTTGTCCGACGCCCAGAAGGCCAGCATCTGGTACAAGGGCGTATTCAGCTACGCTACCGCACAGAAGTTCCCCAACGGATTGTTGACCATCACCTTGATCAGCAACTTCGGCACATTCCTGCTGTACATGATGAGCTGTCTCGTGGCGATGGTCGCCTTCCACGAGCATCATTTGCATAATCCGATCAAGCATGTGTTCATTCCCTTGTTCGGACTTCTTGCAAACCTGGCGTGTATGGTCTTCTATCTCGTCGGCCCGTTCTTCGTGGCTGGTATGAGCAAGAAAGAACCGTTCATCGCTCTAGGTGTCGCAGCGGCCTGGGGCATATATGGCGCCATCTTCTTCCTCGGACGCAGCAAGAAGCTTGGCCGTGAAGTGATCTTGACCAAGCAGCCGTCACTGGCGAGCCCCGCATGAGTGGCGCATGTGCCTGAGCAGCTTGATATCGGACGGCCATCCGAAAGGGTGGCCGTCCGAATCTGTTTAGTGATTCGTCTCTTCTTGTCGCATCGTCGGCGCGACAGTACCGTTTGCTACATCTATGGTCGATTTCCCTCTTCGGCGCCGTTCGATTGACGCGATTTTGTCGCTTCGTACGGGCTTGCTGCTAGCAGTGATAGCGATCCTTTTTTTTACGTCATCGGCCGGCGCGCAGTCGGTGTCATCTTTCAATCCGGGGACCGGGGCGCTCGATGAACATTCGCGGGCGATCAATTTCATTTGGACGCTGATCGCCGGATTTCTGGTGATGTTCATGCAGGCCGGTTTCGCGCTGGTCGAAAGCGGAATGTGCCGGGCGAAGAACGTCGCGCACACGATGAGCATGAATTTTCTCGTCTATTCGCTGGGGATGATTGGTTTTTTTGTCTCCGGCTACGCATTTATGATGGGAGGCATCAACGCGGCGCCCGCCGGCTCAGCCACGCCGCTCATCGGCGGGCCAAGATCGCTCGGACTGTTCGATGGTTCGATCCTCAATCACATGCTGTATCTTCCGATCGCGGGGAAACAGTGGGGGATCTGCGGCCTCAGCGGCTTTTTTCTCAGCGGCCATTCGATCACGCCTGGCGCGCTGGTGCTGTTCTTCTACATGATGGTGTTCATGGACACGACGGCGACCATCCCCACGGGTGCGCTGGCGGAACGATGGAGCTTTAAGAGTTTTGCGATCTTCAGTGTTCTGGTCGGGGCGTTTATTTACAGTGCCTATGGCTGCTGGATGTGGGGCGGTGGCTGGCTTGCGAGCCTTGGCATCAATTGCGCGCTCGGTCATGGCGCCGTTGACTATGCCGGGTCCTCGGTCGTTCACCTGCAAGGCGGGTCGCTGGCATTTGTGCTGGCCTTTTTGATCGGCCCTCGCATCGGAAAATATGATGAGGAAGGAAATCCCCGCCCGATCTTCGGGCATCACATGCCCATGGTCATTGTGGGGACATTCATACTCGCATTCGGCTGGTTCGGCTTCAATGCCGGCAGCGCACTGAATGCCGGTCNNCAATGCCGGTTCATCTCTTTCGGGAACGACGGACCGCATCGGGCTGATCGCCGTCAACACGATGCTGGCCTCGGGCGCGGCGGCTGTGTCGGCCTGTTTGTTTCTGTGGAAAATATACGGAAAGCCCGACCCGTCGATGATGTGCAACGGAATGCTGGGCGGCTTGGTGGCCATTACTCGATCATGTGCGTTCGTGAGCCCTCCTGCCGCTTTTCTCATCGGGGCCATTGCCGGGATTATTGTCGTCTGGGGCGTTCTCTTCATCGAACGGAAGGGGATCGACGATCCCGTCGGAGCGATCAGCGTTCATGGCATCGGCGGCCTGTGGGGCATTCTCGCCGTCGGGCTTTTTGCCAATGGAACATACGGCGACGGATATAACCATGTTTCAGGAAATGTGGTTGGCTTCTTCTATGGCGATCATTCGCTGAAGCAACTGATCGCCCAGATCATCGCGGCCACGACCTGCATTGGTTGGAATATCATCGTCGGGGGCATCGTCTTCCGCCTGATCGGCCGATGGATCGGCTCCAACCGCGTGCGTCCGGAAGTTGAAGTTGCGGGCCTGGATATTCCGGAAATGGGGGCCCCCGGATATCCGGAATTTATCACGCATGTTTCGCAAGAGCAGATTACGACGTCGGACATTTATGCGATGGGGAGCCGGGGGCAGAGATAGAACGACCGCGAAGGGGCGAAGAACGCGAAGGTTGACCTGTCTGCTGGGCTGCTTAAAATCAGGTGATTAGAAATTCGGCAGCGTAGCTCAGGTGGTAGAGCAGGGGATTCATAAGCCCCGGGTCACAGGTTCGACTCCTGTCGCTGCTATTCGTTGTATTGGCGTATCGCACTTCTCTTGTGAATGAGCGTTCGTTTTCGATCTTTTACCGGGTGGAGTAGCAAATGGGCAAATCCTTGATGGCGGATATGAAGCGGCATTGTCTTCTGGTTTTGGTTGCGTTATTTGCACCGCTTTCGATTCTAGGCTGCAATAAATCAGAGCCTGCCGCTGCCGCGTCATCCGCCGCGGATGCGCCCATCGGTTACACCGTCGCGGCCTCCACGGATTCCGGAAAATCTCTCGTCACCCAAAAATCGAACGTATTGACCGTCCAAGCAGCCCTCTTAGCTACGCTTCCCGATCTCGCTGCATATTTCGATACTCGGCCAACGATCGGCTCGGCCTATCAGGACGCCCACGATTCTACCAGCGGCGGCACCACCTTCAGCGATACGCTTAATGGTCAACCCGTTCGTGGCCTCGTCTCCTGCAAACTTCACGACGGCGGCGCATCGATTGCCGTTGTCTATGGCCGAACCGACGCTCCTAAAGCCGATTGGGAAAAGCTGATGAAGCCGCCCGCCGAGCAGGCTGCAACAGCAGCGCCGGGTGCGGCAACTCCACCCGCCGCCGCTCCTGTCCCGGGAAGTCCTGCTGCCGATGCCTCTAATCCTGGAGTTTCCCTGACCGAATATGACTATGCCGATGGGACCGGCAGCGTCGGATTGGTCAGCGGATGGACCACGCAAAGCCAGTCCGCACTTGATCCAACCGCAATTGTTGGTCCCGCCGATCAGGCCGTCATTTTGCATAACAGCGTCAACGTGGCGACGCCCGACTCAATGGCGGTTAAGCAGAGACAGCGATTGCTCGATATGCAGGCTCAGAATGCCGCAAATTTCGCACAGCGTGGCTATCAGTTGCCGACCCCCAAGCCGCTTCCACCCTTGATGGTCGCCCCATTCACTGATCCGGTGACCGCGGTTCAGAATATGATTCCACAGTTCAGCAAGCGGAGCGAATTCAACAACGGCCCTTCGTTTGCGCTCGACCGGATCATTTCCTCGCAGGATCTTCCATGTGCGTTGCCGAACGGAAAACGTGCCCTTATCAGCTATGCGTTCACAAAGACGCTCAATGGACAGTCCACTGCCTACCGCACGCAGATCGTTTTGGTGACGGCCCCACTTCAGGGAACGGACGCATGGATGTGGTTTGCCCGCTACTCCATCCAGGCCCCCGATGCGACGTTTGACCACGACCTCCCGATCATGATGGCGATGGTTAACTCCGAAAAGGTGGACCAAAACCGTGCAACGCAGGTTGCCAACGCCCGCAATCAGCAGATGCAGCAAATGGGGCAGCAGATGGCGGCCGCCGCCGCCCAGCGGCAGCAGGCCAGCTTCGAACAGTTCCAACACGATCAGCAAACCCGCTTCGACATCCACGAACAGCAGATGGCCCAAACCCAGGCCGGCTACGACGCGCACAACCAGGAGTTCAGAGACAACCAATTGCAACGGTCCCGCAACGCCGCCGACTTCAACGAGTCAATCATCGGCACGCGCACGATCTACGACACCGTGACTGGCCAAAGCGGATACGCAAACCTCACAGACGTAAACGGCGTCGTCGATTCCCTCAATCAGGCGGCACTAGATCCCAATCGCTTCGTCCAAATCCCGCTTCGCGATCAGCTTTATCCGCTGCCGCCGGGCAAGTGAATCGTGGGGGCGTTCCGCAATCGCAAAGCGGATTCGTTCCAACAAATTGCTTTTTTCGCTTGCAATTCATATGTGCCGGGGTATATTTCCCGCCGTTCAAACAGAGGAGACTGTCTAGTGACGCAACTTATCCCTCATAACTTCGACTCGCGTATGGTTATTAAAACCATCGGTGAGCGGCTAAGTCGGCACGCAGTTTAGCTCTGCATTTCCCGGCCCGCTCACATTAAGCTGAGCGGGCAATATTCGCTTTTTCAACCGAATCTTTCCCGCCGGCTATTTTGGCTCGGGTATTTCGTCGTTTCATTGCATGATGCGATGAAGCGGCCTTTTGATGGCGGCTGGTCATGAATCAATCAGAAAATAATTTCAAAACGCTCTGGAAATTGATGCAGGGGCATCGGTTACGTTATTTAAACGCCCTGCTGGCGATGTTCTGCGGTATCGGCTTACTTTACCTGACGCCGCTGGTCACGCGGACTGCGATTGACGTGGTAATCGTCCCGCAACTTGCGTCAGATGGCTCGACCTTGGCGCACTATCTATTCGCGTACGCGCATGGCTGGGGCGCGCAACTCACGACCTGTCTCGCGGCAGTCGTCCTTATGACCGCGTCGGCGGCAGGATTCATGAACCTGCAGGGCAGGCTTTCCGGAATCGCCAGCGAAACAATCGTTCGCCGGCTTCGTGATCGTCTGTACGCCCATCTTCAGCATATCCCGATGTCATGGCATGACAAGGTGCAGACCGGCGACATCGTGCAACGCTGTACGAGCGATGTGGACACTGTGCGGCTGTTCTACCGCGAACAGGTCATCGACATCTCACGCGCATGCCTGCGGATTTTGATAGGCCTCCCGATTCTCTTCTGGCTCGACTGGAAAATGGCGTTCGCCGCTACAGCCCTGATGCCCGTGATCGTCGGCTTCGCGATCATCTTCTTCGGCCGCGTCCAAGGATCGTTTAAGAAAGCGGACGAATCCGAAGGATTCATGACGGCCGCGCTCCAGGAAAACCTGACGGGCATCCGCGTCGTCCGTGCGTTCGCGCGTCAGGAATACGAGATCGACCGATTCACGAAAAAGAACAGCGACTACCGCGACAAGCAGTGGCATCTTTTCAGGATCATGGCGCTCTATTGGTCCACGTCGGACCTGATGTGCTTCATTCAATTCGCGACGATCGTGATCGTCGGCGCGTGGCGCGTGTCGATGGGGAGCATGACTATCGGGACGATGATCGCGTTCGTGGCCTTCGCGCAGATGTTCATCTGGCCGATCCGAGAGGTTGGGCGCGTGCTGACTGAACTAGGTAAGACACTCGTTTCCATCACGCGGATCAAGGAAGTTCTGGCCGTCGCGGAAGAAACGCAACCGGCGAATCGGATCGTTGGAGCCGATCGCATTCGCGGCGATATCGAATTCAGTCACGTCAGCTTCAAGCATGGCGAAAACTGGGTGCTGCGGGATGTTTCGTTATCGATCCCAGCGGGAACCACGCTGGCGCTGCTCGGTCCGTCCGGCTCCGGGAAGACAACGCTCGTGAATTTGCTGCTGCGAGTTTACGACCACGACACGGGCACGATCACGCTTGATGGGATCGAGCTGAAATCGCTCGACCGAAAATACGTGCGCAGCCAGTTTGGCTCCGTGCTGCAGGAACCGTTTTTGTATTCAAAAACGCTGCGTGACAACATCAAGCTCGGGCGGCACTGTGCCCCGGATGAGGAGATGATTATAGCGGCCCGAACCGCGGCAATTCACGAGTCGATCGAATCGTTCGATGCCAAATATGACACGCTGATCGGCGAACGAGGCGTGACTCTGTCGGGCGGTCAGCGGCAGCGGACCGCAATCGCCCGCGCGGTTCTGAAAGAAGCGCCGGTTCTGATTCTCGATGATGCCCTGAGCGCGGTCGACACCAGCACCGAGCTTTCGATTCTGAATCAGGTCCGGCAACAGCGGGGCAAGCACACGGTCATCATCATCGCGCATCGGCTTTCGACGCTAATGCACGCCGACCAGATCGCGGTGATGGAAAAGGGCCGGATCGTCCAACTTGGCACGCACGATGAACTCGTCGCGCGGGATGGGCTCTACCGGCGGCTGTGGCAGATTCAGGGTGCGCTGGCTGAGGATCTCCGCGCGGAATCAATTGACGAGACATACGGCACGCCGGCGACAACGTCGGCGTAGGAATAGACACATGACTGCTTATGCAATGGAAGAAGATATTTTCACCGGCAAGGTCGATTTTGCCCTTTGGCGTAAGATGTGGCGATTCGCGCGTCCGCATCGCAGGAAGCTTTTTACACTGATGACGCTGGGTTGCGTCGTGTCGGGCGCGGACGTGGCGTTGCCCTTTCTGACCGGGCGGATCGTCGATGCGGTGACCGCGCAGGGAGCCGGTGTGCATCTGGGCCGATTCATGCTGGCCTACGCCGGCGTGATTTTGTGGTTTGTCACCTGCATCTTCAGCTTCATCATGATCGCCGGGCGAATCACGGTATCGATCAGCTATGACATTCGAGAAACATGCTTCGACAAGCTGCAGCGGCTGCCGTTTTCGTATTACGATCGGAAGGCCGTCGGCTGGCTAATGGCACGAATGACCAGCGATTGCTCAAACCTCTCGCGCGTGATGGGTTGGGCTTTGCTTGATCTGTCGTGGGGAAGCTCCGCGCTGATAAACAGCGTGATCTTGATGACGTTGCTGTCGCGTCGGCTGGCCCTGATCGTCATCATGATCGCGCCGGTCCTGATACTCATCAGCAGGTATTATCAAGTGCGGCTTCTGAAAACGTCTCGCGCGCTTCGCAAGGCGAATTCATTGACCACGGCGGCATTCAACGAGGGAATCGTCGGCGTGCGAACGAGCAAGTCGATGGTGCGCGAAGTGCAAAACTCACAAGAGTTTTCGCATCTCACCCAGACGATGTACGGGCACGCCGTGCGGAATGCGCTCTACGCGGCGATGTTCTTCCCGATGATGC
The DNA here is from genome assembly GCA_003153655.1 of Phycisphaerales bacterium. Classification (GTDB taxonomy): domain Bacteria; phylum Planctomycetota; class Phycisphaerae; order Tepidisphaerales; family Tepidisphaeraceae; genus PALSA-1353. The sequence continues at coordinate 15,429 of PMAK01000211.1, read as the reverse complement.
TCTCCATCTGTGGCGTCGGAACCGCGCTGGCCCTGCGATTTGGGGGGCTTGGGGTGCTTCACGGCGAGATGACGCTCGGGGCGCTCGCTACGTTTTTGCAGATCGTGTTCTTCATTCAGTTTCCCGTGCAGGAACTAACCAATGCGATCACGCAGATTCAGGGTGCGCAGGCGTCGGCCGAGCGCGTGCAGAGTTTGGTCGATGCCGATACCGAGATCGAAGATTCGCCGGAAGTGATTGAGCGAATAAGAAAACATTCGGCGAAAAGGGCGGACGCGCAACTTGCGATCGACGGCATGGACGCTCGAATTCAATCGATTGAATTCCGCAACGTCGGTTTCGCGTACAAGGCCGGGCAAACAGTGCTGACCGATTTCAATCTTCTGGTGCAGCCGGGCCAGTCGATCGCGCTCGTCGGTCCGACCGGAGGCGGAAAGACGACGATCGTCGGGCTGGCGTGTCGATTCTATGAGCCGAGCTCGGGCCAAATCCTCATCAACGGCATGGACTATCGGCAGCGTTCGCTTAAATGGCTGCAATCAAGTCTCGGGATGGTGTTGCAGCAGCCGCACCTCTTTAGCGGGACGGTGCGCGAGAATATCCGCTATGGCCGGCTGAGCGCGACGGATGATGAGGTCGTGCAAGCCGCGAAATTGACCGATGCCCATGATTTCATCACCGCGATGAAGGAGGGTTACAACACCCCGGTGGGCGAAGGAGGCAATCAGCTTTCAACGGGCCAGAAGCAATTAGTGGCGCTGGCTCGGGCGATCATTGCCGATCCGCAGATCTTCGTGATGGATGAGGCGACCAGTTCTGTGGATACGCTTGCCGAACGGGCGATTCAATCGGCGATCGATCGGATATTGAAAAACCGGATCAGCTTCGTGATCGCGCACCGCCTGTCGACGATCAGATCCGCGAGCCGGATTCTGGTGATCGACGGCGGCCGGATTATCGAGGATGGAAATCACCACGAGCTGATCAAGGCCGGCGGGCACTATCGCGATCTTTACACCAATCAGTTTACGCACGACCGCGAGGAAGCTGTGCTGGAGGATGTGCCGAACACGGCGGTTTGAAGCGATGCCATTATTCTAAACATTTTTTGGCGGCATCGGTTTCTGAGTCAGAGACCAGATCAGGATTGCCCCATACGCGACGCCGAGGCCGGACCAAAGCATCCATGGCGGTCGCGGCGCATCGCTGGTGTCCTGCGGATCGAGGTATCCTGTTTCGAGCCGCAGGGTGTATTGCTTTGACCAGTCCATTTGCGCCTCGCCCGCGTAGAGCAAACTTCCGGCCGCGATGAACGCCCAGAAGATGATGGCTACGGTTATGGATTCCGTGTGGCGATGTTTCCGTGCGCGGGAGAGGACGATTACCGCAAACACGAGCAGCGCAATCACCGCGAGTATGAATAGGCCGGCCAGGACGATCGGAAGATTCGTCGCGTTGGGATCACCCGATTCGGCGGACGCGAGCATGCTGCACATTTCGGATAGTCTACCGCAACGGGCGACGAAACTTCAGGTGTGGGATGAATGATCGCTCGCGAGGCGTTTGGTTATCCGCCGATCGGGGATAAGCCAGATCAACGCGACGATGACATACGCCGCGATTCCAATCCACGGCCGGATGAAGACGCCGAGAATGCCGATCACGTAAAGAAGGATTGAAATGTTTCCCTTGCGGTCGCGGCCGATAGCCTGGGCCAGCGTTGAGTTTTTGCCATGGTGGGCGATCAGGGCTCTTACCAAAATAGTGAACGCGATTGCCGCCATGAGCAGCACGAAGCCATACACCGCGACGGCCTGGACGCCGAGCCTGCTTTCGCCGATCCAGTCGGTAACGAACGGAACTAGAGAGAGCCAAAAGAGCAGGTGAAGATTTGCCCAGAGGATTCGGCCATCAACGTGCTGAACAGTGTGGAGCAGATGATGGTGATTGTTCCAGTAAATCCCGATGAAAATAAAACTGAGAACGTAGCTGAGGAAGGTTGGTAGCAGCGGCCGCAAAGCGCCTAGGTTTTCCGCATGCGGGGCTTTCAGATCCAGCACCATGATCGTAATGATGACGGCAAGTACCCCATCGCTGAACGCTTCAAGTCGGCCCTTTCCCATTCTGTTTTCCAATCAATCTTGCACAAGCCGCCGCGCTGGGCGCGACGACCGGGTGAGGCTCAGATAAAAGAAGATCGCGGTCGCGGCCAGTACGCCCCAGGCCACGTCGGGATGGATGCCGTTGATATACCGATAGATCGTATCCCCGGCATCGGGGGTGCAGAGCGATGGGAATCTATCCGCCAGGCTCTGTCCGAAATTGGAAATGCTACAGTTTTCCAGCATGACCTGTAGCGTCATGGCGGCGGTGACAAAGCTTAAAAATACGCCAAGCATGGCAGCGCCGACGCTTTGCCCGACGGCAATCGCGGCCGATGCCGCGCCAAACATCAAATATCGATCCTGAATCTGCACCGGGAAACAGAAGAAAAGAAGCCAGGGCGTGCAGAGCGCAACCAGCATTCGCTTGTCTTTTCGCCGGGCCTGGAAGCCGACGGCGATGGCGCTGATCGGCAGCAGAATCGCAAAGATCGTATTGAACATCTGCTTCGACGTCACATCAAACGGATCAATGTGAAGGTGGAACAAATGAATCGCGGGCATCGTGAATGCAACATCCGCGACATCCCGGGACCATCCCCACCGCTCCATGAAGAGGGCGGGAAGATTACTGGTTCTGCCCCAGATGAGATAAGGCCAGTGAATCGTGCCATAATGAAATGCACAATCCCACCATGCGTGAGACCCGTGGAAGAGTTGCATACAGGCGAGCAAACCACCGCCGGCAACTGCGGCCAGGACATATGGCTGGTTGCGGCGGCGAAGCAAGAGCGTCGCGGCAGCGAGAACTCCACCAGCGAGCAAACCGAAATACCAGATATGGCGATTTTGCGGCAAAAGCCAGGGCCAATAAACCGCGGCGATAATAAATAGCACGCCGCCGATGATCCATGCTTGCTGGGAATAGAGAAACGTTTTGAATCGCGTGGCCTGCGGTTCGGCGCTAGTGGGTCGTAATGTGCGCATTAGCCATGGGACAGCCGCTGCTACGACAAGCATTTCAAAGACCCAAATGACGGCCGGGACATCGAATATGCGGTGAATTACGAACAGGTCCGGCGGATATTGGGAGACGGCAAGATTAGCCTGGATTTCACGGGCGGCCTGTAAGTGAGCCGCCGGAAGATAGCTGAGGAGCCAAGGCGAAGTGATCGCGGCAAAACCGACAGCCAGCCCGATGCACCAGCGCAAAGCAGCGCCAAATCGAAACTGTATGAGCGGCCAGACAATAAATACGGTGATGACCGCGAGTTGTTGGCCCTTGAACATCGCTCCAACGGCAAGCGCCAATCCGGAGAGAAACCACCAATCCAGACTGGCCAATAGCGCCGCGAGCAGAAACCAGGGAATCACCCAGCTATCGTAAGTGGCCCACATGTAGCCGCTGACGAGGACCGCGGGGTTGAACCAGATCAGCAGGGACGCCACGACGGCTCGCCATACGCCACAAAAATGGGGCGGCGGCTGCGCTGCATTGCCGCGCCTGACCCAGAGTCTGGTGAGGAAGAATGCGCAGATGCTGGCCAGGAGTTCCATCGCCGTGTTGAAATGAAGGACGGGGGCCGTGAATTCGTATTCCGGCTGCCAAGCGTCGGTCCAGGTATCGTTCACCGCCGATGGATGGTGATGGCGGATCCAGACGCCCCATGATTTCATGACAAGCATGCGCAGCGGCCCATAGTCGAACCATGGAACCCAATTCGGGTCTTGCCATTCCGGCACCTGCGGAGCCATCTTTTCATATTGGTTGAGCATCCCCTCCGGCCCGCTTCCGGCGAGCGCCCAGAAGACGTTGCGTTTCATATCGAAGAGAAAGCGGATCGGATCGCTGACTTCAAACGCAAATCGCCGCAAGTGAAGGCCTTCGACGAAGCTACCCCATAGGAAACCACCGATGAGAATCCAGATCAAGGTGCGCAGCGCATAAGTATGCAAGCGGGATGGCGCCGGCGAAATGGAAACTGCCGGCGCGACGTCGGCAGGCGATTCGATTTCGGAGGGTTGTGGCGCCAGTGGCGGAGCGGAATCCATAGCGGCAGTATATCTGTAAATGTCCGAAAGGCCGGATGTGTGACATCTCTCGACAAGCGACAATTGGTTCGGCGATGCAATGGCGCCGCCGTGACGGATCTTCACGACCTGGGGATTCGGCTTTGCCCGAAGATTTTGAGGTTACTTCCCAGCTGATCGCGCCATTATTCCCATGGCGGATGTTTCATCCGCCTCAGAGGATGAATGATGAACAAGCGCATTGTCATAGCCGCAACAACGTGTGTAATGGCCGGAGCATGGATCGGATCGGGAACAACGGCATCCTGGGGCGATGTTGACGCGTCAGCCACGACGCAGCCGGCCCCACCGGATTGCCCTCACGGACCGCCATCAGGGGCGGGGGATTTTGACCATCCACACGGCGGCCCAACCACGCAGCCGGGGGGTCCGGGTGGGCATCATCGTCCGCCTCCGCCTCCAAGCAGTCGGCCAAGCCGAGGAAACGGAGCAGATGATGGACCTCCGTCACCGCCGCCGGGTGGACCGGATTTCGGTAATTTTGGTGGTCCGCCGATGGATGATGGGCGGATGCCGCCACCGCCTCCTCCACCGAATAGCCGTCCGGGTGGACCAGATGGTGATGACAACCGGCCACCGCCGCCACAGTAGTAATGCGTCGAAAAAATGCATGTTCTTGTCATGCCTGATTACGAAAGACGGGCCATTGATTGCGACATATATGAAATTTTAAAATGGCCGTAAGTTGATTTTAAAAAGTAACTTTCATGCGATTTGCCGATAATTTTATTTGCAAAACACAGGTCATTTTAACCATTAGATTTTTGGAAATTGTGGTTACCCATTGAAAGATCGTGGCATTTACATGTAACCCGGACCGGGTGTTGCATTCGATCGCCGAGTCCGGTTGAGGATGATATTGCGGTGAGGCTCGTGTCGATGGAACATGCCGGGATCGTGGTGGTGAAGGCTGCCAACGGCTTGGCGACAGGAGATCGATTGGACGAGCTGGACTGGCGGGAATGCCGGGATTGCGTGGCGGGCAATGGGGAAGCCTGCCGGCATTTGTTCAAGCGGCACGAGCCGCGGATTGCACATCATATGTGGCGCTTTTCCCGCGACCGCGCGGTGCATGCTGAACTGGTACAGGAAGTCTTCGTGCAGGCATATTTGTCGCTTCATCGGTATCGGCCCAAGGCCGTACCGCTGGAACATTGGCTGGTGCGGATCGCGACGCGCGTGGGTTATCGGTTTNNGCAAGCAAATAACGGAGCCGCTTGGGTTGGAGATCCCGGCTCCGGAGAGCAGGGCCGGTGACGCGGCCGAGGCGGCCGAAACGCTTCACAGGTTGCTGGCGCTTTTGCCGGCAGCGGACCGGTTGGTGCTGACGTTTATGTACTTCGATGATTGCAACATCAGCGAAATTGCCGAGAGGACCGGGTGGAACGCCGCAATGGTGAAGATGCGTTTATATCGGGCGCGCAATCGACTGCGGAAAATCATCGAGCGAAAAAATCTCACGGAGATTTTAGGAGTCAGTCATGGACCCGCTTGAAATGGTGGATGCGCTCGCCCGACGGGCTCGGGCGGAAGTCGCACCCGAAACGAATGTGAGGATCGCGGCGATGCTGGCTACTGGTCGGCGGAAGCAACAGATGGCGCGCGAGCAGCGGCTTGCGCCGTTTGCGTGGTCGGCTGCAGTGTCGGCAATGGCGGCGTGCGTAGTGCTGGCGATCGCATTGCATGGAAATAAATCAACGAAGACTGATTCAATCGAGCCGCTTTTTCAGGCGGCGGAGGTGCAGATGCCATGAGTGAACCAATGCCGACAATTTCTGCTCCCGTAACGAACGGGAGCTGCCGCAAGTGTCGAGCGACAAAGATGATCGCGCTGGCGATAATCATATTCGCCGGCGGTGGGGCGACCGGGTGGGGCGTGGCAATCATGCATCGCCCGCCGCCGCCGATGTTTGGGGAAGCGCCAACGCCGCGGGTGAACGATATGGTTGGCCGCCTGCGCGAGGAACTGCTGCTGTCGGATGATCAGGCGGCGAAGGTGAAGGAGATTTATCAGCAGCGAAATGCAGCGCTCCAGGCGATCCGCGAGAAGATGGGGCCGCAGATGAAGGGGGAATATGACAAGTTGAATGACCAGATGAAGCAGGTTTTGAATCCCGCGCAGTTTCAGAGATGGCACGAGCGGTTCGAGGATCTGCGGAGCCGGATGTTGCCGCCTCCACCGCGTCCGCCAGATGGGCCGCGTGGTCCGGGAGAGCTTGGTGATGATTTTCCACCGCATCCACCTGGAGGAGGTCCACCACACAATGGGCCGCCGCATGATGGGCCACCGCATGATGGGCCACCGGGCGGTCCGCCGGATGGCATGCCGCCGCCATGACAATCAAATGCAAACGATTTAACCAAAGTTGTGATTCCCATCGTTGGATGCTTTTGTTTAGAATTCCTCTTTCGGCAATGACGCCGGGAGAGGAATGTTTGCGATGTTGAATCGCATTGCCTGGATCGCGGTGTTGGCGATTCTTGTTCGAGCGGATATCGCGCTAGCGGCGGGCGGAACCGTCAACGGCGTTGCGGCGAATATCATCGTCGCGTTGGATGGAAGCGGGAATTTCAAGACTGTTCAAGAGGCGATCGATTCGATTCCCGCCGACAACCCGACGGTTAAGGTTATTTACATCGAGCCCGGAACCTATCGCGGGAAAATTCATATTAAGCAGCCGCTCATCCATTTGATCGGGCAGGATGCCGAGAAGACGATCCTGACGTATGACGATTTCGCGAAAAAGCCCGGTCCAAACGGCAAGCCGCTGGGGACGTTTGGCTCATTGAGCGTGACGGTTACCGGAAAGGGATTTGAGGCCGACAACATCACATTTGAAGATCCGGCCGGGCCGCGCAAGACGGTGGCGCAGACCGTGGCGCTGGGGGTGGATTCCGAACAGGCCGTATTCCGAAATTGCCGGATGCTGGCCAATCAGGACACGTTATATGCCAACTCCGGGCGTCAGTATTATTACAAATGTCTGATCCGCGGGGACGTCGATTTTATCTTTGGAAATGCGACGGCGGTGTTCGATCAGTGCGAAATTCAAAGCAGCGGCAAAGGATATTTAACGGCCCAATCGCGCACCGACGACAGTCAGACGACGGGATACGTCCTGACGCATTGCAAGCTGACGGCCATAGCGGGTGTGCCGGATGGATCGGTCTATCTCGGGCGGCCATGGCGGTCGCATGCGCGTGTGGCGTATCTGAACTGTGAAATGGGCTCACAAATCAGTCCGGCCGGATGGCTGAAATGGAGGCCGACGGACGCGGACATGAAAGTTTTTTATGCCGAATATGCCTGCACCGGACCCGGCGCGACAACGGATCATCGCGTGGATTGGTCGCGACAACTGACGAAGGAGGATGCAAAGCTATTTGAGATGGAGAATTTCCTCAAGGGGAATGACGATTGGGCGCCGTGGAAGGGGAATGCGCCAACGACGCAGCCATGAAGTAAGAAGTGGATCGATTCTTGGGGATTTCTATTTCGGTTTCGTCGACAATTTTCGCGCAATTGCTGCCGGGTCGTCAGCCTGGGTCAACGGTTCTAACTTCCAGACCGTGGTCATTCGGACCGGCTGAGTGCTGACGATCCCCGTGGGTGATGTGAATTCCAATTCCGTAAATCCTCCCAGCCCGGCGACCTCGGGCGAAGAATCCGGCTCGGTATAAAGCTGCGCCCGTTCTCCCGCGACATAGCCGGCCGCGGGTGGAGAGACATCGCGAAGCTCTATCGAGAGAAGTTGATTCCTGATCGCCACCGCAATCAAGTCGGCGTCCAAGCCAATCTTGCTTTTGTGATCAGCTGGCCGATCGAGAACCAGAATTCCGGCGATAGATTTTCCGGGCGTAGGCCAGGCCGAAAAACCAAGCGCGCGGAAAGTGCCCGCGGTCTGACGCACAAAAATATTCTTGGTCACCGGAACTTCGGCGATGGACCAGACACCTGCGGGAGTCTGGGCGGCCGCGGGTCCTGTGGCCGCGAACGAAATGTTCTGAATCAACTCAGCCCCAGCCGGCGACATCTTAAACTCGCGGACAATTTGCAGGTCGTAGCCGGCCAATGTTTGTGAGGTGAGTTTCACGCCGTCTGGTTCGATCTGGCACTGATACGCATATTGATCGGATGCAGGGGGAGGAGGCCACCCCTGCCCGGTACGATCGGTCCAGTCATCCTGTGGCCAGGGCCAACTTTTTTCGCCGCCCCAGTTTCCCGATTGGCCCGCCTGGGATATCGGCACCGTTGGATTTTCCCAGAGAACATTCTCGCCGCCGATTGTTGCAAATCGCATCAGTCTGCCGCCGATGGATGGCACGACAATCGCTTCAACGGACCCGTTGGAGATTCGGACGGCATCGGTGAATCCTCGATATGCGACGTGCTCGACCTTCACCTTGGTTGTCACGGAGTCTCCTGATTGTTTTTCGGCATAGGCTGTCAGTGGGACGAGGAACAGGATTGCCTGGAGGAGAACCAAATGCAACCACAGAGAAGCGGAGGGCAGAGAGAAATGCAGAGAAGTTTTTATCCGTGTGCATCTGATTTTCATCTGTGGTTAAAACTCTTCTCCGTATCTTCAAACGATTTTGCAAGCTTCATTGAATTCCAGCCGCGGGTTGCGGGGATGGAGCTTCGATTTGTCGCCGTAGCCCATGTTCATGAGGAAGTTGGATTTGTAGCGGCCGTCGGGGAAAAACTCGGCATCAACTTTCGCCTGATTGAAGCCGGACATCGGGCCGCAATCCAGGCCGAGCGCACGAGCAGCGATGATCAAATAGGCGCCTTGCAGCGTGGCGTTCCTGAAGGCATGGATTTTGGATCGTTCGGCATTTTCCGGGGCGGTAAAGAAGTCCTTAAAACCAGCCGCTTGTGGAAAGAGCTTGGGGATGAATTCATAGAATCGCTGATCGTCGGCGATGATCGCAGTGACGGGGGCAACGGTCGATCGTCCGACATTACCGCCCTCCATCGCGGGCTTAAGACGCTCCTTGGCCTCGGGAGATTTCACGAAGACAACGCGCATCGGCATTGTGTTGGCGGAAGTCGGGCCTAGTTTGGCAAGCTCATAGACAGCGCGGAGCAGATCATCGGCCACGGGCGTCGGAAGAAACGATGAATACGTGCGAGCCTTGCGGAAAATCGTGTCGAGGGCTTCTTCGGAGATTGATGGTGTCATCTTGTTCCTGCTTTCATAGGTTGGATTCGTTTTACAATAGGCGGCGGCCGGGGCAACTTCAAATCCTGGTTTTGAATTGCCTGAAGATGGAAGCGGAGGAGTCGTTGTGGTAATGGATGGGCATACCGGCTGTTATCAGAATGAATTCCTGGTTGTGAACATGCGATGCCGCAGATGAAAACGGATACCTCCTTGGAACAAACTGCCGTCTCCGCTCAAGCCATTCCCCGTCGTCGCGGGCTCCCGCGCGTTCAGGAATTAGGGCTTGTCATCGTCATTCTCATCATGGGCCTCGGCCTGAGCATTTTTGGATATGTTGCCGCTCGGCCGGGCGAAGACAACACATTTCTCAACGCAGGAAATCTGATCGATCAGGTGGCGACGCCGATGTCGTACTATGCGATCATGGCGGTGGGGATGACACTGGTGATTATTTCCGGTGGGATCGATATATCGGTCGGATCGATCATGGCGTTGTCAGCTTTCACCGGGGCGCGGGTTTTACAATATATGCCTGTGAACGCGCCGGCATGGCAGGTGCTCCCGGTGGCATTTGCGGTGCCAATGGGAGTGGGGTTGTTATGCGGATTGATCAACGGGGGACTCGTTGTTGGGCTGCGCCTGCACCCATTCATCGTGACACTGGGGACGCTCAGTATTTTCCGCGGCATCACGGTGGTGACGACGAAATTTCAGGAGCTTCCGCCGGCGGATCGCCGTATTCCCCTCGCGTTTACGGATCATTTCATGCGCATGGAAGCGTGGGGCCATCGGCCCATGCCGATGGTGGTGATGCTGGTCATCGCGGCGATCGGTTGGTTTTATCTTTCGCAGACGGTCGGCGGGCGGGAGATTTATGCGTTGGGTGGTAACGAGGAAGCTGCGCGATTCAGCGGATTGCGCACCAACTGGATCAAGCTCAGGGTGTACGCGGTGGCGGGTTTGACGGCGGGAATTGCCGGGATGGTCTGGCTCGGAAGATTCGGCGGGGCTTCGACGGCGGATGCGACCGGATATGAATTGACCGTTGTCGCGGCGGCGGTCGTCGGCGGGGGAAGCCTCTCCGGCGGGCGCGGGACAGCTTTGGGAGCGCTGCTGGGAACACTGATTATCGCCATGATTCAAGACGGAATCATTGCCCTGAAATGGAAAGTGGAATATCAATTGATTATTGTCGGCGGCGCAATTGTGCTGGCGGCGGCTATCGACAATTTCAGCGAATATCTGCGGCAGCGCCGGTTGGCCGGCGCGAAGGCGTCGGTTTGAAACACTTCGAGCGGAGGTTTGGTATGCGAGGCAAATCACGGTTTTTTGGAAGTCTGATCGCGGTCGTCGCACTGGCAATGCTGTTTCCGCTGGGGTGTAAGAAAGCGGAGGAGACCGGCAGCGCAAGCGCCAAGCGGACGATCCGAATCGGCATGGTCGCCAAGAGCGAGGCCAACGACGTCTTCCAGGCGGCGCATACCGGGGCGCTCGATGCGGCGAAGGAACTCGGAGACAAGAACGGCGTGGATATCGAGATCGATTGGCGGACGCCCCCGACGGATGATGCCGCGAAGCAGGCGGATGCGATCAGTTCGCTGACCAATGAAAAAGTGGATGGCATCACGGTTTCGTGCTCGGAAGCACGGATGCTGAATTCGGCGATCGATGATGCGGTGGGCAAGGGCGTGCTGGTCGTTTGCTTTGACTCTGATGCGCCGGATTCAAAACGCATGTGTGATTATGGAACCGATGATACGCAGCTTGGGCATCTGCTGATGTCGGAACTGGCCAGGATCATGGGCGAGAAGGGGACAATCGCCATTCTGGCGGGTCGGCAGACGGCGCCGAATCTTCAGCTTCGCGTGAAGGCTGTTCGCGAGGAACTGGCGAAACATTCGAACATGCACGAACTGAATGGTGATGGGAACGGCGTTTTCTATCACGAAGAAACGCCGGGCGCGGCGGCCGAGAGAGTCAGTTCGGTCATGGCCGCCAATGCGGGGAAAATCGACGGCTGGGTGTTTGTCGGCGGATGGCCGCTGTTTACGGATGATGCGTTGCAATGGAAGCCGCCGGGTTTGGTCAAGGTTGTTTCATGTGATGCGCTGCCGAAGCAATTGGAATACATCCGCAATGGATATGTGCAGGAACTGGTTTCGCAGGATTGCTATGGCTGGGGGCATCGAACCGTCGAAATCCTGGTTGATAAGATTCTGAACGGCAAAGATCCCGAGGGAATGAATCCGACGACGCATACGATTCCCAATCCGCTGACGATCGTGACTTTGGCAAAGCCGGATCCGTCGTTGCCTGCCGAGCCGAATGTGCAGCGCATGGCTGTCGATGATTTTGCCGGGTATTGGGATAAGTGGCTGAAGAAGTAATTTTCGCAGGTCACTTTGGTTTGAAGCCGTGATTGAATTCCGTGGCATCACGAAAACTTTCGCCGGCGTCACGGCGCTGGACGGGGTTTCGTTTTCGGTCGGGCGCGGGGAATGCCATGGATTGATGGGGGAAAACGGCGCGGGGAAATCGACCTGCGGAAAAGTTCTGGCTGGCATCTATCGCCCGGATGCGGGGGCGATTCTTATCGATGGTGTGGAGCAGCATTTCTCATCTCCGGCGGATTCCCGGGCTGTGGGGATCGGGATGGTTCACCAGGAATTGGCGTTTTGCCCTGATCTTTCCGTGGCGGAAAATCTCTGCATGGGGAGCTATCCGAGGCGGATACTGGGGCTGATGATCAATCGCGCGGAGATGGGGCGACGAGCGGAGAAGCTGCTGGGCAGCATCGGCGTCAACCTGGATGTGCGGCAGAATATGCGATCCCTCTCGACCGCGCAGGAACAACTTGTGCAGATCGCTTCCGCTGTGGGGACGGGGGCGCGAATTCTTGTGTTTGATGAGCCGACCAGTTCGCTGGCCGAGCCGGACGCGCAGAATCTTTTTACGCTGATTCAGAATTTGCGAACGCGTGGCGTGACGATGATTTATGTTTCGCATCGCATGCCGGAGGTGTTTCGGCTGTGCGATCGCGTGACAGTGCTGAGGGATGGGAAATATGTCGGCACGCTGGATCGGGCGGCTGCGACGCCGGACGAAGTGGTGCGGATGATGATCGGCCGAAGCATTGAGGCGTATTTCCCGCAGCATTTGTCGGGCACAGCCGGAAAGGTTTTGCTATCGGTCAGGAATCTATCGTCGCCGGGGAAATTCAGGGACGTGAACTTTGACCTGCGGGCTGGGGAGATCGTGGGTTTTGCCGGCTTGGTCGGGGCGGGGAGAAGCGAAATCGCCAAGGCGGTGTTTGGGCTGGACGGGCGTGCGAGCGGCGCGGTGGAGATGGAGGGGGAACCGCTGCAACTCGGAGACGTTCGAGAAGCCATGCGGCGAGGGATCGCGCTGGTGCCGGAGGATCGCAAGCGGCAGGGCCTCGTTTTGATGATGGGGGGCCGAGAAAATTTTTCGCTGGCGATGCTGCGGCGTTTTTGCAGATTCGGGATTTTGGATAGACGATCAGAGCGGGCGAAGGCCGGAGAATTTTTCGACAAGCTTCGGGTCAAGACGTCATCGCTGGAAGCTCCGGTGGCCGCGATGAGCGGGGGAAATCAGCAGAAGGTCGCGGTTGCCAAGTGGCTGGGGCGGAATGCGAAGCTTCTAATCGTCGATGAACCGACGCGGGGCGTGGACGTTGGAGCGAAGGCGGCGATTCATGCGCTGATCGACGATCTGGCGAGGCAAGGGATCGGCATTATGCTGATTTCATCGGAGTTGCCGGAATTATTAAATCTCTCGACGCGGATTCTGGTCATGCGCGAAGGGCGAATGGCGGGGGAATTGCGTCGCGATGAGGTGAATCAGGATCGGGTTTTGCGGTTGATGGCGGGGGTAGATGAGTCGGGCGGCGCGGCAGCATAATATAAGCGGGTTATGTGATATAATAGAGCGATAGAGGTGCGAATGAAGCGAGTAAAACTGACCGCAATTATTCAGAAAGAAGGACGGGGATTCGTTGCTCTATGTCCTGAATTGGATATTGCAAGCCAGGGAACTTCCAAAAAGCAGGCGCGGGGCAATTTGCAGGAGGCCGTGGAAGGATTTTTTGAAACAGCCAGTGCAGCGGAGATTAAGACCCGTCTAGGCACTGAGCGATACATCGAAAATCTTGAGGTGAGGCTTGCCTAAGCTCCGCCCGATATCGGGTCGTGATGTTTGTCGCATGCTGGAAACACACGGGTTTATTTTCATTCGTCAAAAGGGCAGCCATAGAATCATGCAGAAGCGCCTTCCGGGGACGACCATTACTGTGCCTGTGCCCGATCACAAGGAACTGCGTTTGGGGACGCTACGTTCGATCATTCGGCAATCTGAACTGCCGCGAGCGATTTTTGAAAGTTAGGTTGTTTGTGCAAAAAGAAAAACCCCCGCAAAGCCATGCGGGGGTTCTTTTTGCTCTTAAATATAAAACGATCTTACGTCGCATCTGACGATGCCGCCGCGAGCGGCTTTTCGCCTTTTTCCGTCAAGCTATTCAAGGCATCAAAGTACAGGTGCTTTTCGCCGCTGTCTTCGGTCTTGACGGTGATGCGCACGAGGTCTTTGCCCTTGAAGTTGCCGCGAAGGATTTCCTCGCTGAGCGGATCTTCGACGAATTGCTCGATTGCACGTCGTAGCGGACGAGCGCCGAAATCGTTGTTCGTTCCCTTGTCCACCAGGAAATCCTTGGCTTCGAGTGTCAGCTCGATCCGCATGCCATGGTCGATCAATCGTTTGGTGACCTTGGCCAATTCGAATTCGACGATGGCTTCCATGTTCGTGCGGCTCAGCGGACGGAAGACGATCACATCGTCCAATCGCCCGATGAATTCGGGACGGAAATAACGCTCGATTTCCTTGGTCAGCGTTGTCTTGATCGTCTGGTATGTGCGCTCTTCCTTTTCACCCTTGCGGCTCGGCTGAAGGCCGAACTGCGGGCCGCCGTCCTTGATTAGTTCCGCGCCGATGTTGCTGGTCATGATCAGCACCACGTTGCGGAAATCGATGTGCCGGCCAAAGCTGTCGGTCAGGCGCCCTTCTTCCATGATCTGGAGGAGCATGTTGAAGACATCGGGATGGGCCTTCTCAACTTCGTCCAGCAGGACGACGCTGTAGGGCCGCCGGCGAATGCGCTCGGTGAGCTGTCCGCCTTCTTCATAACCGACGTAGCCTGGAGGAGCGCCGATGAGCCGGCTGACGTTGTGCTTCTCCATGTACTCGCTCATATCGATCTGAACGAGCGCGTCATCGTCACCGAACAGGAATTCGGCCAGTGCCTTGGACAGCAGCGTTTTGCCAACGCCGGATGGCCCAAGGAACAGGAACGATCCCATCGGACGATGCGGATCTTTCAGACCCGACCGTGCGCGGCGGATAGTTTTGCTGATGGTCTTGATCGCTTCATCCTGCGAAACGACCCGCTTGTGCAGTTCGTTTTCCAGTTCGAGTAGGCGCTGGGCCTCTTCTTTTTCGAGGCGGGTCAGCGGAACGCCCGTCATTTTGCTGACGACTTCGGCGATGACTTCATCATCCACCACGCCGTCAACTTCTTTGGCACGTTCGCGCCACTGACGCTGCATTTCTTCTTTCTTGGCGCGGAGGCCTTCCGCCTGATCGCTGAGTTTGGCTGCTTCCTCGTATTCAGCATTTCGGACGGCTTCATCCTTCTGGATGCTCAGCCGTTCGATCTGCTCTTCGATCTCCGCGAGATTCGGCGGCTTGGTCATGCTGCGGAGGCGAATACGCGCTCCCGCTTCGTCCACCACGTCTATTGCCTTATCCGGCAAGCAGCGCCCGGTGATATACCGGTCCGATAACTCGACAGCGGCAATCAGGGCGGAATCCAGAATCTGCACCCGGTGGTGGGCTTCGTAGCGATCTCGCAATCCCTTGAGGATTTCGATTGTATCCGTGGTGCTCGGTGGATCGACGGTGATCGGCTGGAACCGACGGGCAAGGGCCGCGTCCTTTTCGATGTATTTCCGATACTCGTCGAAGGTTGTGGCGCCAATGCACTGAATCTCGCCGCG
>PMAK01000007.1 GCA_003153655.1 Phycisphaerales bacterium | reverse complement strand
ATGGGGTCTTTCCCGCCTCCCCTGCATTGCATTTAAATTGAATTTGAATTTATGCCTTACCAAAGCCCACTCAAATGAGTCCCACCGCTATCCCCTCAAAAAAAACGAATCAAAATTTCATCGGTGTCCCCGCCATCCCCAGCAACCACNNGGTGATTTTTGGGGTCATGAACCAAGCGGATTAGAGGCTATCGCCACCTTCCGCCCATTGCATGTCTACTTCTGCATCGCCCAGTCCGTTGAGAGGCTGCAATACCGTAAGACTAGACTTGTATTGGTGATCAGGCACAAGCAGGTTGCGCCACTTTTCAATATCGGGCGATTCGTATGAAATGCATGTGGCTGGAACATGCCAATTTGTGAAGGTAAATTGCTCTTTCTTAATAACACGGCTTGTTAATTTCGCACCTGTCTGCATGTCAGTAACATCGAGCTGGATGGCGATAGGCCAATTGATCCCTAGGCCGATAGGCCGCGAGCCGCCTTTTCCGTCGGGCACAGTCAATGCGATAACAGGGAAATGGGCATTCCACCGAAATACCGCGTCGCATTTGGATCCCGCGGTAGATAGGTCTATTGTTCCCAACTGGTGGCTCTCGCTGCTGGGGCCGCACGCCGGAAGAAAGACCAAAAGCATGACAACCGTCCAGCCTTTAATCATGGTTGACATTCTACCGCCCGCGCATGAATTAATCGCCCCAATTCCCACCCACCCTCTCAAGCCGATTTGAACCACCGAGCAAGCAGAGAGCGCCGAGAAGAACAAGAAGCACAGCACTGGTTTTTATCCGTCTGCATCTGACTTTCATCCGTGGCCACAATTATTCTTCGCGTCTGTCTTCGCGCTCTTCGCGGCTTCGCGGTTAAATAAATCTCTAAAATCAAACAACCTCAAGGCTGCCGCGCAGACACCCCCGGCTCCCCCGCCATCCCCAGCAACCACCTAACCAAATTCTCCGCAGCCTTCCGATTCTCAATCGCAAGCACCGACGTCTTCACATCAATATACTCGTTGTAAAACCAAGGATCCCCCACAGCAAACACAAACCCCTTCCCAAAACGAGCCGTCGCCATAATCACATCCGTCCCCGACCCATCCTCCTTCTCCGCTCTCAAAAGCACCGCCGCCGGCTCCTGAACGGATAACGTAGAAATCTCCTTCATATAAATCATCTTCACGCCCGAAAACAAAGCCTCCTCCGGAAAAACACTAAACGTCCCCCGAGCCATATCCGCATGCGTCGGCACCGCATTCCGCAAATCCCCATTAAACCGAATCCCAAACCGCCCGGCCAAAATATTCAAATGCTCAAACTCACAATTATTCTTATCATTCCCAAACAGCGCCAGCACCCCGCCATCCTTCACCCATCCCGCGATCACATCCGCATCCGCCGACTGAATATAGTTCGGTCGATGATCCGCCGCAGTCTTCACCGTACTCGGATTCACAATGATATAAACCGAAAACCCATCCAGATCCTTCCGCGTCGGCGCACCATTCAATTTCCCAAGACCAGCCCCAAACTGCTCCCACACCTTCCCAAATTTCGAATACCCCGAGTTCTTCTCATCATCCCACACATAATGAAACTGCACCCCATCCTTCACCTGGTGATTGAAAAAATAATCCAGCCCGACAACCCTCCCGCGCCCGACATCCCCGTCCGCAGCGAACAATGTGCTCGCAACACCCGCGACCAGCAAAGCAAAAATACACGTAAAAATTCTCATTCATTGCCCCACTTCCAGCGGCTTCGCCGGCGCCGAAAAACGAAACTCCGTCACCTGCCGATAAACTTGCCCAGGCCGCAAAATCGTATTCGGAAACGCCGGATGATTCGGCGAATCCGGATAATGCTGCGTCTCCAAACAAAACGCCATGTAAGGCTGATACGCCACTCCACCCTTTCCAATCAATCCGCCTAGATTATTCCCAGTAAAAAAATGCACCGCCGGCTCCGTCGTCCAGCACTCCAGCAATCGCCCGGAATCCGGATCATAAACCTCCGCCGCCCGCGTCAAACGCCCCTTCGCATTATCCAGCACCATCGTATGGTCATACCCCTTAAACCCACCCGGCAGCCCCTTGATATCCCGCCCAATCAATTTCGCCTTCAAAAAATCAAACGGCGTCCCACCCACCGCCGCCACTTCCCCCGTCGGAATCAACCCATCATCCACCGGCAAATAATGCGGCGCATCAATCTTCGCCACATAACCCAGCACATCCCCGCTGCTCTTCCCGCTCAAATTAAAATAACTGTGATGCGTCAGATTGATCGGCGTAGCCTTGTCCGTCGTCGCATAATACTGAACCTTCAACGCATTATTATTCGTCAGCGTATACAAAACCGTCACTTTCACGGTCCCCGGAAATCCCTCCTCCCCATCACCATCCCGAATCGTCAGCCGCACCGTAGGCCCATCCGGCGTAACGCCCATATCCCCAATCCACATCCGCTTCGCCAATCCCTTGAATCCCCCATGCAGACAATTCATCCCCTGGTTCAGCGTCACCGCATACGTCGTCCCATCAATCGTGAACATCCCATTCGCAATCCGATTCGCATACCGCCCCGCGATGCACCCCATGAACGGCCCGATCTCCTCATACTGCTTNNGCATCAAACCCCAAAACAACATCCCCCATCACCCCATTCCTATCCGGCACAAAAAGATTCGTAACAATCGCCCCGTAATCAATAATCCGAGCCGAAGCCCCATTCCGATTCGTCAAAATAAACTGATCAACCGGCCACCCCTCCAGCGTCTGCCCAAAAGACTTCTGCTCCACAGGCCCCGCCCTCGCCACGCCGGCCAGCAGACTCACAATCAAACCCATTCCAAGAGCAAACCGCGTCACCATATCGTTCTCCTGCCAAATCCAATGCCCGCTCCGCCCTAGTTTACCCGCAATCCGCTGTACTCAACCCTCACCGACCGGCATAATGCCGGGCCCGGAACAAAGTCTCCGGATTACATAAGCGTAACAAACGAGGCCCAACCGATGAAGCAGCGGGAGAACAGCGACGATTCAGAACAATCCCAGGAAACCGCCGAGCCACCCCTCGTCGTCAGCCGTGACGATCTCGCCGGCGTCCAAGGTCTCTCACAGCAACTCATCAATCAACTCCGCGACATCCCCGACGGCGACATGGTCAGCGAAATCGTCGACAATGCCATGAAACTCCTCCGCGATCAAACCAATCGCGGCGACATAAAACTCATCAACAAATCCTTCAAGGAACTCCGCTACGCCCTCAAAATCTTCGCCCCCTATCGCGATGTCCGAAAGGTCAGCATCTTCGGCTCTGCCCGTACCCCCGAATCCCNNCTACATTCAGGCCGCCGAATTTGCCAAAAAAATGGCCGCCGCCGGATGGATGGTCATCACCGGCGCGGGCGGCGGAATCATGGCCGCGGGTCACGGCGGCGCAGGCCCCGATCCCAGCTTCGGCCTCGCCATCCGTCTCCCCTTCGAACAAAAAACCAACCCCTTCATCGCCAACGACAAAAAACTCATCAACTTCAAATACTTCTTCACCCGAAAACTCATCTTCGTCCGCTCCAGCCACGCCATCGCCCTCTTCCCCGGCGGCTTCGGAACCATGGACGAAGGCTTCGAAGTCCTCACCCTCATCCAAACCGGCAAATCCGTCCCCATGCCCATCGTCTTCATCGACAGCCCCGGCGGCGACTACTGGAAACAGTGGCAATCCTACGTCCAGGACCAACTCGTCTCCCGCGGCCTAGTTGGCGAAGCCGACCTCCGCCTCTACAAAATCACCGACAACATCGACAACGCCATCGCCGAAATCCGCCACTTCTACAGCAACTATCACAGCATCCGCCACACAAGAAACGAAGTCATCCTCCGCCTGCATCACCCGGTAACCAATTCACAAATCGCCGAAATCCAATCCCAATTCTCCGATCTAAGCGACGGCAGCCCCTTCCGCGCCACCACCGCGCTACCCGTAGAACGCGACGAACCCGCACTCGCCGATCTCCCGCGCCTCGTCTTCTCATTCAATCGCCGAGATCACGGCCGCCTACGAATCCTCATCGATTATCTGAATGACCTCCACCCGGAAAACCCCCAAGCCCCCGCAACCAC
>PMAK01000012.1 GCA_003153655.1 Phycisphaerales bacterium | reverse complement strand
AGAGGTTATTCAGAGGTTCCAAAAGCTCTGCGAACCATTCATTAGTAGAAAGCATCGCACGGCCGATCACCCACAGTAATGCAAAAACATCCTGGCACGAGATAGGTGCGCGATCCTCGCTCCTGTCAATACCGAACGGCCACATCAGATTGTCAGTTGTTGAAACTTATTGAAGTCAGGTAGGTTGGATTTATCTAACAAATTTGGTGCCCGATCCTTCCCAGATATACCGTGGAGTTTGAAATGAATGGAATGCTCAAAACGATCATTCTTATTCTCATTATCCTTCTTTTGCTTGGGTCACTTCCAGCATGGCCCTATAGCGCGGGATGGGGGTATTATCCTAGTGGTGGCTTGGGACTCGTGCTGGTGATTCTGGTCATATTGCTTGTGGCTGGAAAGCTTTAAGAATGAGCCAATCACAAATTGTCGGCATCTCGGTGGCTAGAGTTGGAACATGACTGAAGGTCGCAAGCGATCGAGCATTTCGTACTTGCGGATTTTGTGGGGTATTGGATTGGTGGTTGCCATCCTTTACCTGGGGAAACCGCTGCTGGTTCCGTTGTCGCTGGCGGTTCTATTCACATTTATTCTGACACCGGTAGTGGAGGCGGTCCAGCGCTCGGGCTTGCCACGTGTGCCATCGGTGCTGGCGGTCCTTTTTTTGTCGCTGGTTTTGGCTGCCTTGATTGGGTGGGGCGTTGGGGCGCAATTGAATAACCTTGCCAAGGATTTGCCGACCCATACGGAAGAAGTGCGGGAGAAGATTGCGCATTTGCGTCAGGCGGGCTCTGAGAAGTTTTCCCGGCTTTTTCGCATGTATCAGGAGGTTGGAGCATCGGATTCCACAGGGACATCGCCCGCGTCTGCCTTCATGCCGTCAATTGTTGTGCAAAACTCATCGCCGGTTGCCATTGAAAATTTTTCGACGCTGGCTGGAGTTATTCTGGAGCCAATCGCCACGGCGCTATTGGTAATGATTCTGGTGGGCTTCATGCTGATTCGGCGTGAGGATCTCCGTAATCGGGTGATTGGACTATTGGGGCATGGACAGCTCGCGGGGACGACGCGGGTGACGGTTGAGGCGGCCGAGCGGTTGAGCCGATTTTTGCTGGCGCAGCTTTTGGTCAATGCGAGCTTTGGGCTGGTTTTTGGCACTGCCTTGTTCGTTATTGGCGTTCCCTATTCGCTGCTTTGGGGATTGCTGATGGCGTTGCTGCGATTTGTGCCGTATGCGGGGCCTTGGACGGCGGCGGTAGGACCGATTCTCTTGAGCGTCGCGATTTTTCCGGATTGGGTGCATCCGCTGGTTGTTCTGGCGATTTTTGTGGCGCTGGAACTCATCACCGCGAACGTCATAGAGCCGGTGGTGATGGGGCATAGCACGGGGGTTTCGCCGGTGGCGCTTTTGCTTGCCGCGGCGTTTTGGATTTGGGTATGGGGGCCGGTTGGGCTATTTCTGTCTACTCCTTTGACGGCCTGCATGGTGGTTCTTGGGCAGCATGTTCCCCGATTCCGATTTCTGGCGACGTTGCTTGACGATCAGCCGGCATTGGAGCCGCATGTCCGTTATTACCAGCGTCTGCTGGCGGGAGATCGCAACGAAGCGGCCCAATTGGTTGCGGAATTCAGTAAAAAATCGACGCTAGTCGAAGTTTTTGATGGAGTGCTGCTGCCAACCCTTTTGCGAACTCGACGCGATCGCAAGCATGCTGGACTGACGGCTGACGATGAGAATTTTATCTTTGATGCCACGCAGCAGGTGCTAGATCAGTTTGCGGGTGGCGGCGATATTGCTCCGCTTTCGGAATCGCCGCTGGTTTTCGCGTGTCCAGCTCATCATCGAGGTGAGGAATTATCGCTGGCCATGCTCGCTCAGGCGGTTGGGCCGCAGGGGTATCGGGTTGAAATAGCGTCAACGCATGTGCTGCCAGTCGAGATTGAATCGAGATTGGCCGCTCAGCGGCCGGCGATTGTCTTTATCGCGGTGCTTCCGCCCGGCGGCTTGATCCAGGCACGATATCTCTGCAAGCGGCTGCGAAAAAGGTTTCCGGAACTCATTATTATTGTTGGGTACTGGGGGCGCGTGCGCAACTTCGATCGGCTGCTAGTAAGATTGCGAACGAGCGGCGCGAATTATGTAACGACGTCCATCGCACAGAGCGGCGGGCAGATTACGGCATTGCTCGGGGGTTCTGTGTCGCCGTCGGGGAACGAAATCAGGCGAGACACAGGTCAACCGGAAAAGGCCAATGTCTAACTTCATACTTAATAACCGCTTTGCGACGGATTCCACCGGTGAGCGAATTGGGAAGGTCGCGCATTTCGCGATGGTGCTGGCAGTGCTTGTGCTGGGAGGCTCCGCGTGGGTGTCGTATCACAATATTCGTCAGTTGATTGAAAAGGAAAAATGGGTTGATCATACGCATTCGGTTCTGGTGCAGCTGGAAACGATTCTTGCCACCGCGACCGAAGCAGTGACCGTCGAGCGCGGCTATCTTTTGAGTGACGATCAGACCGTTCTTTCGACGTTCAAAGCTGCGCAGGCTTCGCTGGCACAGCAGATCAAGACGCTGAGGGATTTCACCTCGGACAATCAACGCCAGCAGCAGCATATTTTGAATCTGTCGTCTCAAATCGATTCTGAATTCGTAATTTTGAACGGTGCTTTGGCCGCGCGCCAGGCAGCCGGTTCATCCAGCGGGAATTTCGCATTGAGCGATCATGTGATCCGCAGCAAAGAAATCATGGACCGGCTGCGAGATACGATCGCGGGGATGATCGCTGAGGAAAATAACCTTCTTGAAAGTAGGAAGGAAGAATCAAGCGCAAGCTTTAACAAGGTATTGACCACGCTGGGGATTACAACCGCTATCGCGGTGGCGTTGGTGGTTTTCGGGTATCTGCTCATCCGGCGGGATGCGGCGCAACGTCGCCGCGCCGCGGCCGAGCATAATCGGCTCGCGAATTACAACCACCTTCTCATCGAATCGACGGGTGATGGAATTTACGGCGTCGATCTTGATGGCAACTGCACGTTTCTGAACGCCGCTGGTGCGCGAATCCTGGGTCTGAAGCCGGAGAATGTTCTTGGCAAATCGATGCATGAATTGACACATCACCATCATCCCGACGGATCGGTCTATCCGGCGGAGAAGTGTCCTATCTATCAGTCGTTCCGCACGGGCAAGGGATGTCGAATCGAAAATGAGTTGTTCTGGCGATCGGATGGATCGTCTTTTCCGGTT
>PMAK01000254.1 GCA_003153655.1 Phycisphaerales bacterium | reverse complement strand
AAATAGACCTGCTCGTGTTGCTTGCCTTCCAGGAGCGCGGGCCGCAAGTCGAGGATTTGTACCGGGGAGTGGGCTTGCCGCAGATGGGAGATAAGCTGATCCAGCCGCGATGGCATGGGAGGTTTGGAGAATCGGTCGGGGAGGAACTCAGGATAGATCGATTGTTTGTCCGGGGCGACGACGAGGATGAAGGGGTAGCCGTGATCGATGAACCATTTGCGGCGTTTTTCCAGAAGCTCNNACGAATAAAACAGCCAGCCATCCTTCCCGACGATGATGCGGTTGTTTATTTCGGGGCCCATCCCTCCATGGAATTCGCCCACGGCCACGCCGCGGATCAGGGTATTTCGAAAGCCAAAATGGTCTCGATAGAAGACCATGAATCGCTCGGAGAAGGTTTTGAGGTCGCCAAAGTTGCGGGGTAATGCGGGAGCTTTGGCCAGGTTGCGGTTTTCGCGGGATTGACTGGGGTCCCAGTGCAGCCACGTTCCAACGAGCGGCAGGATCAGAAACGCGATAAAGAGGATGGCGAGCAGCGGACGCGACCACGGGAGAAATGGAGGCCGCTCGAAATCCGGCGGACTCGTTGCATGGTGAGGCGTCTCGGAGATCGGGGATGCTGACGGCATTGCGATTGCCGGAAGGATATACCGCCGCGGGGCTGGGACGAAAGCGGACGGGAAAGCGATTTTTTGTGACTTCGGTTGCAATGGATAGTTGACATTGCGGATTCTCAGGGTACGGTGCGATGGTCGCGGCATGTGTGCCGCTGGTTCTTCCCCGACAAGGACGCCGGGCGAAGTAAAAATGGGTATGGAGGCCCGGTCATGGCACGCAATCCAATTCTCGATTTACCACTCATGAACGTTATGCGGTCGGAGATCGCATTGCCGCTTCAACATATGCTCCACCTTCACACGGTGGGGAATTTCCTCAAGGCGTGGGGGAATCCGCGGAACCATAAGAGCATCGAGCAGGTGTTTGATTCGCCGGAGCAGGCGCATCACGCGGCTGCGACGTGCGCGGCCTGGCTTGGGATCAAGATCGCGGTGGCGCACGATCCGAATCTCGGATGGTGGTGGCCCGCGGATGCGGGTCCAACGATGCAGGTTTAGTCATACGGTTGAGTCATATCGGCATGGGCTGCACCGTATAATGGTTGCATGAATCTTGAGCAGGTTCTCGGTCAAGCGCTTCAACTGCATCGGGCCGGGCAGCTTGCCGAGGCGGAGGGGTTGTACCGAAAAATCCTGGCATCTGATCCGAATCATGCGGATGCGCTGCATCGTTTGGGGTTGCTTGAGAATCAAAATGGACGGGCGGATGTCGGGGAGGGATTGATCCGCCGGGCGATTGAGATCAATTCCGGGGCGGCGGACTATTGGATTGATCTTGGCGTGATTTTGTCGGGGCTCGGGCGATTTGAAGAGGCGGTGACGGTTAATCGGCAGGCACTGTCGATCAAGCCGGATTCAGTTGAGGGGAATTTCAACCTTGCGACGGCGCTGTCTCGATTGGGTCGCTTTGAGGAAGCGGTGCCGATCTATCACGCGGCGCTGGCGCTGCGGCCGAACTATCCTGAATGTTTGACCAATCTGGGTTTTGCCCTGACGGCGCTGGGGAAGCCAGAGATTTCGCTGGATTCATGCCGGAAGATCATCGCGCTTCGGCCGGATTTTGCGGAGGCGCATTACAACTGTTCCAGTACGCTCTTGACGCTGAAACGCTACGACGAGGCCCTGGTATCGCTTCGGCAGGCCCTGCGCTATAAGCCTGGTTTTGCTGAGGCGCACAATGGAGTTGGGGTCATAATGCTGGAAATGGGGCGGCCGGCAGAGGCGGCGGAAGCATGCAGGCAGGCACTCATTTACAAGCCGGGGTTTGCTGATGCGCTGATTAACCTTGGAAATGCCCTGCTCGAATTGAGGCAGCCGGGGGACGCGCTCGCGGCATTATCAAAGGCGCGGGAAATTCAGCCGGATAATGCGATTATCCACTACAACGCGGGGAACGCGCTGAAGGATTTACGCCGGACGGAGCAATCGATCGCGGCATACAAGAAGGCGATTGAGCTTAAGCCGGATTATGTGAAGGCGGCGAATAACCTGGGCCTGATGCTGAGCCGGATTGGGCGGCATGAGGAGGCCGAGGCGTCGTATCGGCGCGCGCTTGCCAGCGATCCCAATTGCGCCGAGGCGTACAACAATTTAGGGAAAACGCTGAAGGATCAGGGGCGCATGGAGCAGGCGATTGAGGTTTTGCCGCGAGCGATGGAGATCAATCCCGGTTATGCGTTCGCCTGCAACAATCTGGGAATTGTTCTGACGGACATGGGGCAGGTAGAGAAGGGGCTCGATACTTTTCGAAAGGCAATCGATCTTGATCCGGATAATCCGCTGATTCACAGCAATCTTGTTTTCAGTCTTCACTATCTCAGCGGCAACGACGGAAAACTTATTCTGGAAGAGGCGCGGCGATGGGATGCACGGCATGCCGAAGCGCTCCGGAAGAATATTGCGCTGCATGCGAACAACCGCGATCCGGAGCGGAAGTTGCGGATTGGATATATTTCATGTGATTTTCGCGATCACGCGGTGAGTCGGTTTATTTACCGGCTGTTTCAGAATCACGATCGGCGGCAATATGAGATCGGCTGCTACGCGGATGTCCTGAATCCCGATGGGGTGACGGAAAGTTTGCGGGCATGCATCGACGGATGGCATGACATTGGAAACATGACGGATGAGCGGGTGGCGGAGCTGATTCGCGGGCATGGCGTGGATATTCTGGTTGATCTCACGGGGCATACGACGGGGAGTCATCTGCTGGCTTTGGCGCGGAAGCCGGCGCCCATTCAGATTAATTATTTGGGATATCCGGGAACCACGGGGCTGCCGACGATTGATTATCGAATGACCGATGCGCTGGCCGACCCGGTCGGGATGACGGAGGATTTTTATACGGAGAAGCTGGTGCGGCTGCCGCGGACGAATTGGTGTTATGCGACCCCGGATAATCTTCCGGAGGTGGCAGCAGGGCCGGCGTCGATGGAGAAGGCCGTTTGTTTTGGGTCATTTAATAAGCTGGCCAAGATTTCGGCGCAGACCCTGGATTTGTGGGCGGGGATTTTGAAAGAAGTTGATGGTTCGCAGCTATTTTTGAAGGATCGGGCGCTGGCTGATGCGAAGACGCGGGAGCGGATCGAACAGGAATTTGAATCACGGGGAATCGGCGCGGAGCGGCTAAAGCTGGCCGGATTTGAAAATGATGTGGCAGCGCATTTCCGCGCGTATGGGCAAATTGATATCGCCCTGGATACGTTTCCCTATCACGGGACGACGACGACCTGCGAAGCATTTTGCATGGGCGTGCCTGTGGTGACGCTCGCGGGGGCGACGCATGTGGCGCGGGTGGGGGCGAGTTTGCTGACGAGTGTGGGACTTGCGGATTTGATTGGAAATCGGCCTGAGGAATATGTTTCCATCGCGGCGGGTTTGGCGCAAAATCCAGAAAAACTGAAAGAGATTCGCGGAACGTTGCGCCAGCGGATGCAAGCTTCGCCGCTGATGAATGGGGCGCAGTTTGCGCGGGATGTTGAGGAGGTTTATCGGGATGTGTGGCAGCGCTGGTGTGCGGGGGAGTAGCCGTATAATTAGGGCGTGGCGATCAATCAGACTTTGGGTCAGGCGTTTCAACTGCATCAGGCAGGCCGGCTTGCCGAAGCGGAGGGATTGTATCGGCAGGTTTTGGCCGAGCGCCTGCAGCATCCTGAGGCGCTTCATCTTTTGGGTCTGGTGGCGCATAAGACTGGGCGAATTGAGCTTGCCGCGGATTTGATTCGAAGGTCGATCTCCCTGAATCCACAGATCGCGGATTTCCACGTCAATCTGGGGATTGTGCTTGCGAGTCAGCGGCGGTTTGACGAAGCGATTGCCGCGTATCGGCAAGCACTGGCGCTGAAGCCTGAATCGGCGGAGGCGAATTACAACCTTGGACTTGCGCTGCGGGAATTGGGTCGTCCGGACGAATCTTTGGCGGCATTTCGAGCGGCGGTGAGTCGCAAGCCGGGACTGGCCGATGCGCATCATCGGATCGGGATTATTTTGCTGGAGATGAGTAAGGGCGAAGAGGCGGCTGGCGCGTGTCGTCAGGCGATTGCCGCGAATCCGAATCTGGCCGAAGCGTACAACACGCTCGGCAATGTGCTGAATATGCTGGGACGATCGCCGGAAGCGCTCGATGCGTATGGGCGCGGGCTGAAGGTTCGGCCGGACCTTGCGGAATTGCATCTGAACTCCGGTTTGGTGCAAGTGAATTCCGGCAAGAAGCAGGAAGCAGAGACCTCATTTCGCCGGGCTTTGGAATTGAAGCCGGATTATCCGAAAGCGCTGAATAGCCTGGCGCTGATATTGATGCAGAAAGATCAGTTGGACGAGGCGGAAGTTTTATTGAAACGCGCGGCATCGATAGAGCCGGGGAATTTGGATGTGCTGAATAATCTCGGGCGCGTTTTCAAGAGCACCTGGCGCGGGGCGCAGGATCTGGAAATACGGCGGCGGATCGCCGCGTTGAAGCCGGACGACCCGTCGGCGCATAGCGCAATGATTTTTACGATGAGCTGGGATCCGGCATTTGAGCCGGCGGCGATGTTCAAGGAATCACGACGATGGGATGAACGGCACGCCAAGCCATTTTTCAATATCAAACGGCCTCGGGGCGAAAGCCGGGACCCGGAACGGCGGGTGCGGGTGGGTTATGTATCGGGGGATTTCTGGCTGCATTCGGTGAGCTATTTCTTTCGGCCGCTGCTGCGTCACCATGATCGGCGAGAGTTTGAGATCATCTGTTTTTCGGATGTGGAGAGGCCGGACGCGGTGACCGAACTCATTCGCGCCGATGCCGATGGATGGCATGATATACGTGGACAATCGGATGAGGCCGTGGCCGAGCTGGTTCGCATGAGGAACATCGACATCCTGGTCGATCTGTCCGGGCATAGCGCGCAAAACCGGCTCATGGTTTTCGCGCGGCGGCCGGCGCCGGTGCAGATCAGCTATCTCGGTTATCCGGCTAGCACGGGGTTATCCGCGATGGATTACCGAATGACGGATGTGCATTCCGATCCGCCGGGAAAGACGGAGGGTTTGCATTCCGAGCAGTTGTTGCGGCTGCCGACAACGAATTGGTGTTACGCGCCGATCGAAGGTGCTCCGGCAGTGAAGCCCTCGCCGGCCGCGAGCGGAAAGCCAATTTGCTTCGGGTCGTTTAACCATATGGCGAAGGTTACGCCGCGGATGATTGGGGTTTGGTCGCGGGTTCTTGGCGCGGTACCTGCTTCTCGGCTGCTTCTGAAATCCGCGGGATTAGGAACTCCCAGCTTTCGGCGGCAAATCAGCGAGCGATTTGCTTCGCATGGGATTGATCCGGATCGGCTGGAGTTTTCCGGGCGGGAGCCGAGTATTTTTGCACACCTTGGCATGTACGACCGGATGGATATCGCGCTGGATACTTTCCCGTATCACGGGACGACGACAACGTGCGAGGCGCTTTGGATGGGGGTGCCGGTGGTGACGCTGGCGGGGGATGTGCATGTATCACGCGTGGGGGTGAGTCTTTTAAGCAATGTGGGGCTGCCGGAGTTGATTGCGCGGAATGAGGATGAATATGTTTCGATCGCGGCAGAGCTTGCGGGCAATCTGGCGACGCTTGCCGGGCTTCGGGCCACATTGCGGGAACAGATGAAAGATTCGCCGCTGATGGATGCCCCGCGTTTTGCAAGGAATGTGGAGTCGGCCTATCGGGATGTCTGGCGGCGCTGGTGCGCTGCGAAGTAGCCGTATAATAAAGCCGTGACGGTTGAAGAGACTTATCGCCAGGCGATGCGAATGCACCAGGCCGGCCGCCTCGGTGAGACGGAGCGGATGCTGCGCCAAGTGCTGGCGGCGAAGCCGAATCATGCGGAAGCACTGCATCATCTGGGATTGCTGGAGAATCAAAAAGGGCACGCTGATCTGGCAGTGGAATTGATCCGCAAGGCGATTGCCGCGGGTCCGGGGATAGCGGATTTTCACATCAATCTCGGTTTGATTTTGTCGGCACAGGGGCGGTTTAAAGAGGCGGCGGCGAGCTATCAACAGGGGATTCAGCTTAAGCCGAGTTCCGCTGATGCCCATTTTCATCTGGCGACCGCGCTTTCACATCTGGATCGCTTTGAGGAGGCGGTGCCGGTTTATCGGAAAGCGCTGGAGCTCAAGCCGGACTATGTGGATTGTCTGGCCAATTTCGCGATCGCGCTGAGCGAACTCGGGAAGTTTGATGAATCCCTGGAAGTGGGGCGGAAAGCCGTCGCGCTCCGCCCGGATTTTGCCGAGGCCCATTACAACATGGGCAATGTGCTGACGAGTCTGAGGCGCGGAGCCGAGGGACTGGCTGCTTTCGGTCAGGCGCTGCGTTACGCGCCGGGATTTGCCGAGGCGCACAACGGGATGGGAGCCCTGCTGATCGACATGGGACGTCCCGAGGAAGCCGAGTTAAGCATCCGCCGGGCTTTGGGAATTCGCCCGGATTTTCCTGAGGGACTAAACAATCTTGGTAACGCGCTGCTGGCGCAGGGAAAGGCCGCCGAAGCCCTGGCTGTATATGGCCACGCGGGCAAGCTTCAGCCGGGAAGTCATGTTGTTTATTACAACGCCGGAAATGCGCTGCGCGAATTGGGGCAGACAGAGCGGTCCATCGCGGCATTTCGGCAAGCGCTGACGATCAAGCCGGATGATGCGAAGTCGTTGGATGGGCTGGGCCTGACACTCTGGATCGCCAAGCGTCCCGACGACGCAATCAATGCTTTTCGTGAGGCGATTGCGCTCGACCCCAAATATGTTGATGCGCTGGTCAACCTCGGAAATACGTTCAACATGCTGAACCGATTCGGAGAAGCGCGCGAGGTTCTTGAGCGGGCGGTCACGATCAATCCCAAAAGCGCTCCGGCGCAGAACAGCCTCGCGATCGTCGTAACGAACATGGGGCATCTCCAAGAGGGGATTGAAGCCTATCGGCGATCGATTGACCTGGACCCGCGCAATGCGCTGATTCATTGCAACCTGGTCTTTGGGCTTCAATATTTGCATGGCAATGACGGAACGCTCTCGCTGATGGAAGCGCGGCAATGGGATTCGACGCATGCCGCGCCGTTGAGAAAGAGGATTGCGCCGCATGCGAACAGTCGCGACCCAGACCGGCGCCTACGGATTGGATATGTCTCCAATGATTTTCGCGAGCATTCGGTAAGCCGATTTCTTCGCCCCCTGTTTCAGAATCACAATCACGCGAATTTTGAGATTGTCTGTTACAGCGATGCGCGGCATCCAGATTCGACGACGGAGGCGNNAACAACGATTCTGTCCGACGGGCCTCTGGCCGAAATGATCCGCGGTCATGGGATCGACATTCTTGTGGAGTTGATGGGATACACGGCGCGGAATCGGCTCCTGGTTTTTGCGCGTAAGCCGGCGCCGGTTCAGATTTCCTGGCTCGGATATGCGGGGACGACGGGCTTGGAGGCGATTGACTATCGGCTGACGGACGGATGGGCCGACCCGCCCGGGATGACGGAGGCGTTTTACAGCGAGAAGCTGCTCAGGCTGCCAAAGACGAATTGGTGTTTTGCGCCGCCGACTGATCTACCCGACGTTGCTCCGACTCCGGTTTCGACGGGACGGTCTTTTTGTTTTGGTTCCTTCAACAAGGCCGCCAAGGCGACGCCGATGGTTTTGGATATGTGGGCTGAAATTTTGAAGGGGATCGCGGGATCACGCTTGCTTTTGAAAGACCGAGCACTCGCTGATGCGGCGATTTGCGAGCGAATTCGGGCGGATTTTGAGCAGCGGGGGATTGGCCCGGAACGGCTGGAGTTGGCCGGGCATGAGGATGATTTGGCTTCTCATTTTCGCAAGTACGGCGATGTTGATATCGCATTGGATACTTTTCCATATCATGGGACGACCACGACGTGCGAGGCGCTCTGGATGGGCGTGCCGGTAATAACTCTGGCGGGAAAGACGCATCTGGCGCGGGTGGGAGTAAGCCTGCTAACGAATATGGGGCTTACAGAATTGATCGCTGACAGCCAGGAAAAATATGTAGCCATCGCGACGGGTTTAGCCCGTGATCACACGCGGCTGAGGGAACTTCGCGCGGGAATGCGGGCGCGGATGCAGACATCGCCGCTGATGGATGGGCGGCAATTTGCGCGAGATGTAGAGGGAGCATATCGGGATGTGTGGCGGCGCTGGTGCGCGGAGTCGTAGCCGTATAATGGATGCGTATGTCGAGCGGCAATGATTTCGCGCGGGCCATGCAGCTTTATCAGGCGGGGCGCTTGATTGAAGCGGTGGGGGCTTTCCAAAAATCTTTGGTGCTCGAGCCGGATCAGGTTGAATGTCTGAATAGTCTGGGGATTGCACTGGGGATGTTGGGGCGGCTGGAGGAGGCGCTGGACGCGTATTGGCGGGCACTGAAGATTCAGCCGGAGAATGCGGGGGTTTATTACAATGCGGGGATTGTGCTGAAGCAGATGGGGAAAATTCCACAGGCGGAGGCGGCCTGGCGGCGGGCAGTGGCGATCCGGCCGAATTTTGTGGAAGCGCTGAATAATCTGGGGCTGCTGCTGACGGAGCGAGGACTACTCGCGGAATCGGTCGGGATATTTAATCAGGCGCTGGCGATTGATCCGAGGTCTGCGGACAGTTTGAATAACCTGAGTAATTCGTTGAAGGATCTTGGACAGACCGATGAGGCGTATGAGGTTTTACAACGCGCGGTGGCTGCGAAGCCTGATGACGGCAAGGCGTACAACAACCTGGGCGCGATTTTATCCCGAATGGCAAGAGTGGATAATGCGATGCAGGCGCATCGGCGGGCGATCGAACTCGACCCCACCGACGCGATGGCTCACAGCAATCTTGTCTTCGCGATGAGCTTTCATCCCGGATGTAACGCGGCGGCGATTCTACGGGAAGCGCGGAAATGGGACCAACGCCATGGCAAGCCCCTCCGGCATCTGATTCTTCCGCACAAAAATAGCCGGGATATCGATCGACGTTTGCGGGTTGGATATGTTTCGCCCGATTTGCGACAGCACGTTGTCGGTTGGAATTTATTGCCATTGTTGCGGCAGCATGATCGTGAGCGATACGAAATATTTTGCTACAGCAGCGTCATGCGCCCGGATGAGATGACCGAGCAGTTACGAAATTTTAGCGATCATTGGCGCGATGTCCTGCTACTGACCGATGAGCGTCTCGCGGAGCAGATTAGGGGCGATGGAATCGATATTCTGATCGATTTGTCATTGCATACGGGAAACAATCGGCTGCGCACGTTCGCGATTGCTCCCGCCCCGGTTCAAATCACTTATCTGGGATATTGCGGCGCCAGCGGGGTCGAGGGGATGCATTATCGCTTCTCCGATCCGCATCTCGATCCGCCGGGGACGGATTTGAAATGCTATAGCGAAGAGACGATTCGGCTGTTGGAGACGTATTGGTGTTATGCGCCGGGCCGGGAAACGCCCGATCCGTCGCCTTTGCCCGCGAAGCAGAACGGATACGTCACGTTTGGATCGATGAATCAGTTTGCTAAGGTTTCGACCGCGGCAATTGATCTTTGGTCTGAGATTTTAAAACGAACGCCACGATCGCGGCTGCTGATTCACGCGCCTTTTGGAAAATATCTGGAAACAACGCGCGAGCAATTCGATCGGCACGGCCTCGCGGCTGATCGCGTGGAGTTTGTCGATCGGCAGACCTGGGAACCTTACATACGGACATATCATCGGATCGACATTGGGCTGGATACATTTCCGTACAACGGCGGGATTACCACATGCGACACGATCTGGATGGGTGTTCCGGTAATTACTTTGTCAGGCCAGACGCCGGTGGGACGCGGCGGCCAAAGTATTCTTTCTAATCTTGGGCTTGGCGATTTGGTTGCTTCAAGTCCTGAACAATATGTGGATCTTGCGATGGAACTCGCGGGTGATCTTTCGCGGTTGAGTGAGTTGCGAAGGACTTTGCGGGAACGGATGCGAAGTTCGGCGCTGATGGATGCGCCACGATTTACGCGGAATGTGGAGGCGGCATTTCGCGATGCGTGGCGACGATGGTGTGCGCGGGCGTAGCCGTATAATGGCGGCATGTCGGTGGACGAGGAGATGATACGCAAGGCGATTGCGGATAATCCGCGGCGGGGAGAACTTCACTTTCAGCTTGCAGGGATTCTAATGAGCCGGGGGCGGTGCGAGGAGGCGCTTGCGTCGTATCGCGAGGCGGCCGCACTGAAGCCGAATTCCGCGGGAGCTTATTACAACGTCGGAGTTGTGCTCTCCCAGTTGAATCGGATGGGGGAGGCGGTTGTCGCGTTTCAAAAGTCGCTTGCGCTTTTGCCGAATCAGGTGGAGTGTCAGAACAATCTGGCGATTGCGCTGGGGAATCTGGGGCGATTGGATGAGGCAATTGAGGCCGGCCGCAAAGCGCTGGCGCTGAAGCCCGATTTCCCGAAAGCGCACAATAATCTGGGAAATGTGATGCTGACGCTGGGCCGGGTGGAGGAGGCGCTCGAAGAATTTCGTGAAGCGGTGGCGTCAGCGCCGGATTATGCAATCGCCCATAGCAACCTGATTTTCGCGATGAATTTGCTGCCGGAGTACAACGCCCAGGCGATTCTGCAAGAAGCGCGGCGATGGGATGCTCAGCACGGAAATCCGCTGCGGCATCTGGTTCGGCATCACGACAATAATCGCGATGCGGATCGCAAGCTGAAGGTGGGTTATGTTTCGGCGGATTTCCGCGAACATGTGGTTGGGTGGAATCTGTTGCCGCTGCTGCGCGACCATGATCGGAATCAGATTGAGGTGTTTTGCTATAGCGGCGTCAGGATGATGGATTCGGTTTCCGAACAATTGCGCGGGCTGGCGCAGCATTGGCGTGATGTCGCGGTTTTAAGCGATATCGACCTGGCGGAACAAATCCGCGTGGACAGGATCGATGTGCTTGTCGATCTGTCATTGCACACCGCGAAGAATCGGCTCCGGGTGTTTGCGATGATTCCCGCGCCGGTGCAGATGACTTATCTCGGTTATTGCGGAACGAGCGGGATTACGGGGATGCATTACCGGTTTTCCGATCCGCATCTTGATCCGCCCGGGACGGATTTGAGTTGTTACAGCGAGCAGACGATCCGGCTGCCGGAGTCATATTGGTGCTATGCGCCGGGTGGGGAGGCGCCGGAGGTATCGCCGCTGCCGGCTAAAGAAAATGGGTGGATTACGTTTGGCTGTTTGAATCAGTTTGGGAAGATTTCCGGGTTGGCGGTGAAGGCGTGGTGCGAGATTTTAAAACGTGTGAAGGGATCGCGGCTGTTGATGGTTGCGCCGGTGGGTAAGCAGCGTGAAGAGTTCTATGGACAGTTGAGTCGGCTAGGCATTACGCGCGATCGGGTGGAGTTCGTCGAGCGGCAGCCGTGGGAGCCGTATATGCGGACTTATCACCAGATCGATGTTGGGCTTGATCCGTTTCCGTATGGTGGCGGCATTACGACCTGCGACACGATCTGGATGGGGGTTCCGGTAATTGCTTTATCAGGCCAGACGCCGGTGGGACGCGGCGGCCGAAGTATTCTATGTAATGTTGGGCTTGGCGATTTGATCGCGTATAGCCCCGAGCAATACGTGGATCTCGCGGTGACGCTCGCACGCGATCTCCCACGACTTGGTGAGTTGCGGAAATCGTTGCGGCAGCGGATGCGGAGTTCAGCGCTGATGGATGCGCCACGCTTTGCGCGGAACGTGGAGGCGGCATACCGGAATGTGTGGCGGCGATGGTGCGACGGGGCGTAGCCGTATAATGATCTCGTGGCGACCGATCCGGCCATTCAGCGGGCCTTCCAATTGTTTCACGCGGGGCAGCTTGCGCAGGCGGAAGGAGAGTGCCGGCAGATATTGGCCCACCGGCCGCAGCAAGCGGATGCGATTCAATTGCTGGGATTGATCGCGCATCGGCTGGGGAAGGTGGATGTTGCGATCGAGCTTTTGCGCCGGGCCATCGCGGCCAATCCTAGGGTTAAAGATTTTTACAATAACCTCGGGGTGATGCTGACGATGCAGGGGCAGTTGGATGAGGCGCGGGCGGCTTATCAAGGCGCGCTCGTGCTTGATCCGGGGAATGTTGAATTTCTGAACAATCTGGCGGTTGCGTCGCTGCGGGCGAATCGATTGGATGAGGCGCTCGATGCGGCTGAGCAGGCGGTGAAGGCGAAGCCGGATTTTGCGGAGGCGCATTGTAATCGGGGTAAGATATTGCATGGGTTGGGAAAGCTGCCGGAAGGCCGGGCGGCTTTTGGTCGGGCCTTGGTGCTTAAGCCCGATCTAGCTGAAGCGCACGCGGGGATTGGAGCGGTGCTGACCGACCTGGGGCAGGCGGAGGAAGCGCTGGTTTCGTGCAATCGCGCGCTAAAGCTTCAGCCGAATCTCGCTGATGGGCATAACAGTCTTGGCAATACGCTCATTGCGTTGGATCGCGCGGAGGAGGCGCTGGCGGCGTATGTGCGTGCGCTGGAATTACAGCCAAAAAAGGCACTCTTTCACTACAACGCGGGGATTGCGCATCAGAAGCTGGGGCAGGCATCGCAATCAATCGAGGCGTATCGCCGGGCGGTGGCGCTGGACCCCGAATATGCCAGGGCATTCAACAATCTCGGCGTCATTTTGCTCAGCTTGCATCGGTTTGACGAAGGGCTTGAGGTGCTGAAAAAAGCGGTGGCGATCAAGCCTGATTATGCGGAGGCGTGGAATAATCTTGGCGATGCGCTGACCAATCTGGGGCGATCAAGTGAGGCGATTGATGCGATCCGCCGGGCCCAGGCGCTTACGCCGGAAGATGCGCGGCCCGCGAATCATCTCGGGCTCGTGCTGAACGAAGCGGGAAGGCCGGAAGAGGCGGTGGATGCTTTTAGGCGAGCGATTGCGAGTGATCCAAACGCACAGCATTACAACAATCTTGGCAATGTGCTGAAGGATATTGGGCCGAACGATGAGGCGATGGCGGCGCTTCAGCGGGCAATGGCGATAGAGCCTGGCTATGCGTCGCCGCATAATAATCTGGCGATTGTTTTGATGAATATGGGGCGGATCGAGGAGAGTTTGGCGGAATATCGCCAGGCGGTCGATCTTGAGCCGAGCAGTCCATCGAATCACAGCAATCTGGTGCTCAGTCTTCACTATCTGCATGGCGATGATGGGGCGGCCACTTTCGCCGAGGCGCGCCGGTGGGACACGCGGCACGGAGAGCCGTTGCGAAAATCCATTTTGCCGCATGGCAACAATCGCGATCCGGAACGGAGGCTGCGGGTTGGTTACGTTTCCAGCGATTTTCGGGAGCATTCGGTTAGCAAATTTCTTGATCCCCTCTTCCGCAACCATGACCATAAGCGATTTGAGATCTTCGGCTACAGCGATGTTTGGCATACCGATTCGACGACGGCAATCCTGCGCGGTTGTGCGGATCAGTGGCACGAGATCGTTGGAAAGTCCGACGAATCCGTGGCCGAGATGATTCGCGGGCATGGGATCGACATTCTGGTGGATTTGACCGGCCATACGGCTCGCAACCGGCTGCTAGTTTTTGCGCGCAAGCCGGCGCCGGTGCAGATTAATTATCTAGGGCATCCTGGAACCACTGGACTGGCTGCGATGGATTTTCGCCTGACGGATGGATGGGCCGATCCGCCGGGATTGACGGAAGATTTCCATTCCGAGACTTTGCTTCGATTGCCGAAAACCAACTGGTGCTTTGCTGAACCTCAGGGTGTTCCGGACGTGGGGCCACTCCCGGCAAGTGAAAGTGGGACGATTTGTTTTGGATCATTCAATCGGCTGGCGAAGCTCTCGCCCCGGACATTGGATTTATGGGCGACGCTTTTGATGGCGGTTCCGAATTCCCGGCTATTGATGAAAGAGCGGTCGCTGGATGAGGCGGCTGTTCGGGATCATTTGATCAAGAGTTTTGATGCGCGCGGAATTGGGGCGCAACGATTGGAAATTGTTGGGCCGAAGAGTGAGCGGGGCGACCATTTTCGGTCTTACGGACAGGCGGACATGGCTTTGGATCCGTTTCCATACCACGGGACAACGACGACCTGCGAAGCTTTGTGGATGGGCGTGCCGGTTGTGACGCTTGCGGGGAAGGCTCATGTTTCGCGCGTCGGAGTAAGCTTACTCACCAATGTCGGCCTTCCGGAAATGATTGCGCGGAATGAAGAGGAGTACGTGTCGATCGCCGCTCGGCTGGCGGCTGATTTGCCGCGGCTGGCGGAGATTCGGCGCACCCTTCGAGATCGGATGAGTGCTTCGCCGCTCATGAATGGCCGGGCATTTGCGCAAGATATGGAAGCAGCGTATCGAGACGTCTGGCGGCGGTGGTGCGGCGCGTTTTAGGCCGTCCATTTGTGGAAGACGCAGAACACGCCGGCCATGACCAGGAGAAAGCCAAGCAGGTAATTCCACTGAAGCTTTTCCTTGAGATAGATGGTGGCGAACGCCACGAATACAACAAGCGTGATCGCTTCCTGCACGACCTTCAATTGATAGCCGGACCATCCTTCAAGGTTGCCGATGCGGTTGGCCGGCACTTGGAAGCAGTATTCAAAGAAGGCGATCAGCCAACTGACGAGGATGACTTTCCATAGGGCGCTCTTTTCAAATTTCAGGTGTCCATACCACGCGGTGGTCATGAAGATGTTTGAAATGAAAAGGAGAATGATTGTTTTCATCCGCCGGTTTCTCCAAAAAAAAGAAGAGGCGCCCCAAAGGACACGTCACCATTGTGCTTCTTCGAAGGGGTTGTCCGACGCCCTCATCTTCGGCTTGGGCAACATGTTGATCATGATCTTGGCCAGGGCGGCATCGGAGGAGGCGCCGACGCGGATGTTCAGGGATGAAGATCGGACTAGCCACGCGTCGGCGGCGATAGGATCTCGCTTGTTTTTTCCCATCTCAAGGAACTTATCCTTGCGGAAGACCCAGGGCGTGACCACCTGCACGAACCGCTGGGACGATCGAAAGGCGACGGGTTTGCCTGAGTCTTCCGTCTCGATCAAGCCGGCGCGAACCGGCGTAGTCATGACCACGACGGAGTGCTTTTCAACTTCGGACATGATGGCGTCGATATCTGCGTATGCCACCGCGGGACGGGCCGCGTCGTGGAGGATGACATGGGAGCATTCGTCCGAGATTTTTTCCGCGGCGGCGGCAAGCTGGTCCATCCAATTGCTGCCGCCCGCGATAAGCTTTACGCCGGAGAAGCTGAGATGCGCTCCGTATTTCCGCTTGGATTCCTCGAATTGCTCCCCGGCGACGACGAGTTGAATCTGCTTGACATTATCTCGGTTAAGAAACATTTCGACGCTGCGCAGCAGGCATTCACGGCCATCCACCTTAACAAAAGCCCCAGCTCCTTCGCCGCCAAGGGCGCTCGGAACAGCAGTTAAAAGAACGACTGAAAAGTGGGCCATAAATCTCCCTGCCAGTCAGTGCATCATTCTCACAGAGGTTGCATGGGTCAAGCGGGATTCTCTGGCTTTTTTCATCTCCACAAATAGAAATGCATTCCAAAATGTCCCGCATTCAATTTCCCCGCCCGCCCGCAAAATGCCCGCCAGAACCCCAATAGGCAGGCACATTGCGTGGCCGAACATCTTCTTTTGTCCTTACCGCCGGCATTTACAACTCACCCCTGCTCATCTTCTCAACAAGTTTAGCTTTAACGCCCAACCATTCCGCCGCGACAATCGAAAAAAACGCCGAATCCCGCACACTCCCATCCTCCGCCGGCTTATCTGCCCGGTGAATCCCCTCAAATTTGACGCCAAGCCGCTCGATCGCCGCGCGCGACCGGCTATTGCGCGCATCCGTCCGCAGCATCACGCGATGCACCGCCCACGTTTCAAACGCATGTGACAACAGGAGAAATTTCGCCTCAGTGTTGCATCGCGTCCGCTGCGCCGAAGCAGCCAGCCACGTCGAACCAATCTCGCAAACATCCGGCCGATCCTGCCGCTGCATCGGCGAACCCGCCGGCCAATTCCACGGCTGCACATCCCAAAAACTAGTGCTTCCGACAATGCGCCCCAGATAAATGATCGCAAAGGGATATCGCAATCCCTCCTTGCGCATTCGTAGTGCGTGGTCAATGTAGACGCGGGCGCGGTCCGGACCCTCCGGCACCGGCGTATAGCCATATTCCTCGCGCGACTCCGAAGCCGCCTTCGCAAGCGCCTCCGCATCGCCGCGCACTGGCGGACGCAGCACGACATCCCGCCCCGTCAAAACGATATTTCCCAGCTTGATCGCCATCGCCTTCATCCTCGATCCGCAATGAATCTCCCGCAGCAAAGCGCCACCGCCAACGCATCCGCCACATCCGCCGGCTCGGGCAGCGATGGCAAGCTGAAAATCTGCTGAATCGCCCGCTGGATCTGCATCTTACCGGCGTGCCCATGACCCATGACCGATTTCTTGATTCGATTCGCCGAATATTGTTCAAGCCGAATCCCGCGACGCTGTGCAGCCAAAAGAATCACCCCGCGCGCATGCCCCATCAATATCGCAGTCCGCGGATGTTTGTAATGCGCATACAACTGCTCAACCGCGCAAATATCCGGCTTATGTTCATCAAGCAGCTCACTCAGTTCCCTTTCCAACTCCACAAGACGATGCGCCAGAGATGTCTTTGCAAGAAAGCGAAACACGCCCCCATCCACCAGCTTCGGCTGACGCACGCCAAAATCCACCACGCCGTAGCCGGTGATCAGCAGCCCAGGATCGATTCCAACAATTCGCATACACTAACCCGCGCAATATTGCCGCCAGGCGTTTCGATAGACCGACTCAATGCCCCGCGTCAGTTGCGGCCCGTCCATCATCGGCGATTCCACCAATCGCGGCCGCAGCTCCGCGCGAAGCCGCTTCAGACGGTCCAGATCATTCGCCAGATCAACCGCCAATTGCAAATACTGCTCAGGTGTTTGCGCGATCAGCTCAGCCAACCCCACATTCGACAAAATGCTCCGCCCAACGCGCCCAACCCCCGTATTACCCGACAGCGTAACAACCGGCACGCCCATCGAAAGCGCCTCGCAGGTGGTCACGCCGCCATTGTACGGAAACGGATCAAGCCCAATATCGATCCGCGCATAGGTTTGCATGTACTCCGGCCAATTCTGTTTTCCAACAAACTCCAATCGAGACGCCGAAACTCCGCCGCGCTCAAATCGCTCCCGCACCCGATCCAGATGTTTCCCTGCAATCGCATGCAAAATCAGCCGGGAATTCGGAACCAATTGAAGAATTCGAGTCCACAATGCCAGCGCATCGACCGAACATTTCGCAAACTTATTCAGGCACCCGAACGTGACAACACCGCCACCCAGGCACGGCAGCGGCGAAACATCAGGAGCTTCGCCCGTCGGCACATAACACAAATAATTCCGCGGCAACCGAATCGTCCGTTCACTATAAACCGTCAGATCAATCCCGGGCGGATCGACATGGCCGTCCGTCACCCGATAATCCATCGCGCTCAATCCCGTCGTCGAGCAATACCCCAGATACGTCATCTGCACCGGAGCAGGCTTCCGCGCAAACAGCGCCAACCGATGTCCCACCGTATGCAATGCCAGATCAACCAGAATATCAATCCGATCATTCCGAACCATCTCCGCCGCGCGATCATCATTCAACCGATGAATATTTTGCCACACCACATCGCACGCGCGCAATTTCGCGGTCGTTGAATCCTCCCGTGTCGCGCTGGAATAACAGTAAATCTCAAACTCCCCGCGATCATGATGAGCCAAAAGCGGCAAAATACTCCGGCCCACCGGATGATCCCGGAAATCCGGCGACACATAACCGATTCGTAGCTTCCGATCCGTCGTCCGGTCGTTCGCATGCGGCAACGCAGGCCGTGGCAGTGGCGCCGTCACCAGTTCATCCCATTGCCGCGCCGTCTTCAGGATCCCCACCGAATCCTCTCCCGGCTGATAGTGCATCGCAAAGATTTTCGTACTCAGACGATTCGCCGTCGGCGGCTCGAGCGCCAGAGCACGGTCAAAGCACGCCATCGCTTCATCGTGCTCCGCACAGTCCAGATATGCCGTCCCCAAATGCATGTAAACCTGCGGTGAATTCGGAGAGAGCCGCTTGACCTCCTCAAATTCCGTGATCGCTTCATCGAGCCGCTTGCTCAGCAACAGCGCAACGCCAAGACCATTGTGTATATTGGGATCGTCCGGCTTAAGTTGCATCGCAATCTTGAACGATTCAACCGCCTCCTCATATCGCCCGCTCGAAGCCAGCACGCTCCCAAGATTATGCCGCGCATTGAAAAGATTCGGATCCAACTCAATCGCCCGGCGCTGCGCAGCAATCGCTTCCTCATAGCGCCCCAGCGTGGCCAGCGCAATGCCCAGCCCATTATGATATCCCGCCGCCGACGGATTGATCGCAATCGCCCGTCCGATCAGATCGATCCCTCTTTCCGGCTGTCCCGTCATCACCGCAACCGTCCCCAGCAGATGCAGCACATCCGGCTGATTCGGATGCTTCGCCAAAATCGCCCCATAAATCCGCGACGCCTCCGCCAGCCGGCCATGCTGCTGATGGTCCACAGCGGCCCGCAGCGCCTGAGAGATGGTTTGCGGTTCTTCAGCCATCACAATCGCAAATCACGCCCTCACCCCGGCGGCGAGGAAGCGGTAAAAGTTCGCCACGCGTCGCGAAAGAACACTTCGATATCCCGCATCAGTTGCTTCGGATCATTCAGCGGCGACACAACCACCCGCTGCCGAAGCTCCGCGCGAAGTCGTTTCAGCCGATCAATATCGTTCGCCAATTCAATCGCGATCCGGACATATTCCTCCGACGAATGTGCGATCAATTCCGGCAAACCAACGTTCGACAAAATGCTCCGCCCAACTCGCCCGATCGCTGTATTGCCCGACAATGTAACAACAGGCACGCCCATCCAAAGCGCATCGCAGGTAGTGATTCCACCGTTGTACGGAAATGGATCAAGCGCGATGTCGATTCGCGCATAAGTTCGGATATATTCCGACCAATCCCGCTCCGCTAGGAATTCCAGCCGCGTTGCCGCAACCCCCGCGCGCTCCAATCGCTCACGCACGAGACCCAGATGTTCGCCCGGCTTCGCATGCAGAATCAGCCGCGACCGTGGCGCAGCCGCCAGAATCCGCATCCATAGTTCCAGAACCGCCGGCGAGCATTTGCTGAAATTATTCAAACATCCAAACGTGACATAACCCGCCGAAATCGCCGGCAACGCCGCAACCTCCGGCGCTTCCTTAAGCGGCTTGTAACAGAGATGCGTCCGCGGCAATCTCACCGTCCGCTCACTATAATCCGCCAGATCAATCTCCGGCGGATCAACGTGCGGATCGGATAGTCGATAATCCATCACAGACAAGCCCGTCGTCGAACAATACGCCAAGTACGCCACCTGAACCGGCGCAGGCTTTCGCGCAAATATCGACAGCCGATTCCCATGCGAATGAAGACCCAGATCAACCAAAATGTCGATCCGATCGGCCCGGATCATCTCCGCTACTTTTTCATCCTTAACCACGTGGATACTTCGCCACCGCGCAGCCTGCTGGCGAAGCTTGGCCGTAACCGCATCCTCGCATGGCATGCTCGCATAACAGTGCACTTCAAATTGTTCGCGGTCGTGATGCGAGAGGAGCGACAACATGCAGTTGCCCACGACATGATGCCGGAAATCCGCCGACAGATAGCCGATGCGCAGCTTGCGCTCCGGCGATCGATCGTTCGCATGAACGCCAATGAATTGACGCAAAGGCGCGGCGGCTATTTCATCCCAATCCCGTCCCGCCTTCAGCAACGCCTTCGCGTCGTTCGCCGGGTCATAATGCATCGCCATGATCCGCGCGCTCCGCCACGCAGCGGCCTTCGGTTCCAGCCCAATCGCCCGGTCAAAGCAGGCCATCGCCTTCCCGTAATCCGCCCGCGCGAGCCAGACGTGCCCAAGGTTCATCTCAATCTTCGCCACATTCGGCCGGAGACGCGCCGCCTCGCTTATCGCGGCAAATGCCTCATCCAACTTTCCGCGCATGTAATGCGCGAAGCCCAGATTGCTGAGGATTTCCGCGTCGTTCGGCTTGATTTGAAGAGCGGTCTGAAATGCCGTGGTCGCCTCTTCGTATCGCCCCATATCACCCAGAAGAGCGCCGAGCAGATAGTGCGACCGAACCAAACGAGGATTCAGCGCAACAGCGTGTCGGCGCGCCGCTATCACCTCGTCATATCGCCCCAGAGCCGTAAGCGCATCCCCCAGATTGTCATAAAAATCCGCAACAGTCGGCTTCACCGCGATCGCGCGCTTGATCAACTCCTGCGCCACAATCGGCTCGCCCATCTGCGTCGCAAGAACCCCCAGCAGATTCAGCGCGTCCGGCTGATTCGGATCGCGCACCAAAACCCGTGTATAACCCTCCTCCGCCTCCTTCAGCCGGCCGCTCCGATGATGCTCCACCGCGGCCCTAAGCGATTGCACGATGTCCGATTGCTCGCTCATGACAGCAGCAGTTCCAGGTCCTCTCGTCCAAGCTTGCTGATCAGCGCATTGTCCGCATTGATGATCGCATCCGCCAAATCCCGCTTGCTCTGCTGCAGCTTCAGCACCTTCTCTTCAACCGTATCCTTGGCGATCAACCGATAAGCAAACACCTGCTGCGTCTGCCCGATGCGATGTGCGCGGTCGATTGCCTGCGCCTCCACAGCCGGGTTCCACCAGGGATCAAGCAGAAACACATACTGCGCCGCGGTCAGATTCAACCCCAATCCACCCGCCTTCAAACTAACCAGAAACAGCCTGCAATCAGGATCGTTCTGGAATCGATCCACGCACTGCTGCCGATCCCGCGTCTTGCCGTCGAGATATTCATATGGCACTCCCTGCTCATCCAGCTTCTTCCGAACAATCGCCAGAAAGCTCGTGAACTGCGAGAAGACAATCGCCTTGTGCCCCTCATCCGCAATCTCAGCCAGCC
The DNA here is from genome assembly GCA_003153655.1 of Phycisphaerales bacterium. Taxonomy (GTDB): domain Bacteria; phylum Planctomycetota; class Phycisphaerae; order Tepidisphaerales; family Tepidisphaeraceae; genus PALSA-1353. The sequence continues at coordinate 12,084 of PMAK01000254.1, read as the reverse complement.
GCGGCAAAAGCGTATCAAGCTTCGCGCTCGCATCATCAATGCTGGATTTATTCAGCAAGCCAGGATGACAAGCCGCCTGCCGCAGCCGCAGCAGCGCCTCCAAAATTTGCAGCTTCGATTTCCCGAGCCCATCTTTCTCAATCCGCCCAAGAAGGGCCTGTCGATAATGCTCTTTCAATTCGTCGTAAAGCGCCCGCTGCCGCTTGTCCAGTTCGCAGAAGATCGTCTGCTCGAATTTCTCCGGCAGATCGCGCGCCACCTGTTCCTTGGTCCGCCGCAAAATAAACGGCCGCAGCGCCTGCGACAGCAATTGCCGCGTCTCCGCGCTGACCGACCGGTCCGCCGATGTGGTCAGCGACGCAAACGCGCTCGAAGCACCCAGCCTACCCGGATTCAAAAATTCCAGCAGGCTCCACAACTCGCCCAAATGGTTCTGCACCGGCGTGCCCGACAGCACCAGCCGATGATCCGCCTGCAAGAGCCGCGCCGCCTTCGCCGATTCGCTCGCCGCATTCTTGATCGCCTGCGCCTCATCCAGAATCACATAATCAAAACTCATGTCCTTCCACTGCGCGATATCATTGCGCAGCGTGCCATAAGTCGTCAGGATCACGTCAAAATCCTGGAAATGTTCTGTGCTCCTCAGCCGGTCCGCCGACGCATGATCCAGAATCCGCAGTTCCGGCGTAAACTTCGCCGCCTCCTGCCGCCAGTTGAAAACCAGCGACCGCGGCACCACCACCAGCGAAGGCCCCGCAACCGCGCCGCCGCTTGCCTTCGCCGCCTGCCGCAACAACCGCCGCTGCTCGATCAGCGCCAAAACCTGCACCGTTTTCCCAAGCCCCATGTCGTCAGCCAAACATCCGTTTAGCCCAAACGTTCGCAGAAAATCAAACCACCCCAGCCCATCGCACTGATACGGACGAAGCGATCCCACAAAAGACGCCGGCGGATCGATCGGCTGCACGCCATCAAAGCGCCGTAACTCATCCCGCGCCCGCGAATAAGCCTCATCCACATCCGTCGCCGGCATATCCGCCAGCAGCGCATCCAGCAGCCCAACCTGCTTCCGCGAGAACTGAATCGTCTCATCCTTCACGCCCGCCACCGCCGCCAACAGCCCATATCGCTTCAGCCATTGCTCCGGCAGAATCCCAATCGTCCCATCATCAAGAACGATCGTCGTCTCACCCTTGCGGATCGCCTTCAGCAATCGCGGCAACTTGATGATGACGCCTTCAAATTCCGCCTCACCATCCAATTCAAACCAGTCGATCCCCGATGACACCGCCATCCGAATCTTCCCCGGCTGCCGATAGACCTTCCCGCTCACTTCCACATGCCATCGCTGCGAAGTCAGCGCCGACACCACCGCCGGCAATCGCCGCGGCAACAGCCGAAACTCTCTGACATTTCCCCCAAAATCATTGTCAGGCCGAAACCCCAGCTCGCGCAATCGTGCCACCGCTTGCGCCTCAAATCCCGGGTCTCGATAAACAATCCGCCGCTGCGCCGTGTCAAACACCGCCGGACCCTCCTGGTCGCGCGGAATGCTCGTCTCGTCATAATCAAACGACAACCGGCAAAGCAGCCGATCCGAATCCACGCTCGTCCGCGCACCGGTAGGCGGCGTCAACACCAGCCGCGGCCGAGGCGTCGTCCGAGATTCGCTAATCCCCATTTCTGCCGGCAGATCCAAACGCGGAAGCCGCGGAAATTGCAGCAACTCCTCAACGAGGTCGTCCCCCTGTTCAATCGGGACCTCAAGGTCCTGTTCCCGCGACAGCAGATGAACAAACGGGAATGCCCCATCATCTTCAAACGCCGCCGCCTTGTCCCCGATAAATATCGGCCCGCCCGCGACGATGAGCGCCGGATCGGTAATCCCAATCCGCTCCTCCCCGCGCCGAAGCGTCCCTTCCAATCGATAAACCTGCTTCGACCCATCCGGCAAAATTGCCAGATGAAGCCGCCATGGCTCCCGATCATCCCATTGAATCGGCTGGATATTTCCATCGTCCCCGCCGCCGCGCAAAACGCATCGTCCCGTCAGGCACATCCGCCGGATCAGGTCGTGATGCGCCCCGCGCAGCCAAAGCCGCGCATCAATCTCGCGCACGTCATATTCAAAATCCGCCCCATTCCCCACGCCGACAAGAATCCCAATCAAATCCCGGTCAATCGCCTCGGGAAGCTGATGAATCTGATCCGACCGCAGCCTCAGCCGCTTGATATCCCCCGGCTTGTTCGCCAGCCGCGATCCCAATTGAATCGCCAGCTCGCCCGCCTCCTTCGAGGCCTCCGCTTCAATTACATAAACAATCTGTTTGTTCACCGGCCACACACTCGCCGGCGCTTCATTTCGCCACGTCCAATTCGACCGCATCTCCGTCAGACGCCGCCGCCAGACCGCATGCCGCTGCGGCTTGGCGTTAGCCGGCCGATGTGTTTCCCGAAACTTAAGAAACTGAACCTCCCGATTCCCCAGTTTCAGCGTCCGCACCTCCGGCACAAACTCTTCCTCCTCCACTTCATCCACCTCATCCTCTTCAACGCGCTCCGCATCTTCCGGCAAAAGCCGCTTCGCATCCGCCGCCAGCAGCGTCGCCCACAAATGCTTGCAGGGTTCCCCCTCATCCAAAAAGTACGGGCATGAGCAGTGGTAGTTATATTCCACGTCATCCCATCCAATACTCACGTCGTACAAGGCTGTCCCCTGCACGCGCGCACGAATTTGCCCCGGCTCGCTGTCCACAATCTGCACAGCGTTCCGCCGGAAATAATCGTCACCCTTCACTCGGGTATGTCGCGGGAAATCACTCTTAAGTTGTTGAATCGGCGTCAAGTTTCCACTCCAGAATCCCTACTTCTCCCATACCTCGACCCGATTGTGAAGACTTCGGAGAGGAAATCTTCAATTCGCCTCTTGTATTCCACCGGGTTCTTACGCATCCCCACCACATGATGCGTCTCCGGCAACGCCCAGCAAACGCTCGGCCCTTGTGCCGCCGAACGCGATTCCACCGCCCTCCGCACCGCCTCCAAATCCTCTTCCGAAAGAAACGGATCATCACAAGATTGTATGACCATCAGCGGGCACGGGATTTTCGGAATTGTGTCTACAGGTCGAACCGCATCAAAATCCGCCCGCGAAATCATCTTCGCCAGGGTGAATGCCAAATCCTGAAACAATTTCCCCGGCGTGCTGAGCCGATCCGCCTGATACCCCGCCGCATGATGGAAATCCGCAAATGGACATTCAAGAATCACCGCCCACAGATCGTCCCGTATAGCTGCCGTCGCCGCCGCCGTAGCCGCCCCCAGGCTGATGCCAAACAGCAAAATCTGACCAGTCTCAGCCGGACGCGCCGCTTTCAGTTGATCGATCACTTGGCTTACATCATGTCGTTCCCAGAACCCAGCCGTGGAATTGACCCCGCCGCTTTCCCCATGCGCACGAAGATCAATCGCCAGAATTGAAAACCCAAGCTCCCGCAGCAGCGGCGCCCACGCGATCCCCCCAACCTTGGCGTCAGAATATCCATGCAAAATCACGGCACATCGTCCGCGCGCCTCAGGATTGGCAATCCACCACCCGGCAATCGTCAGTTTCCCTCCACTGCACTGATCAATCACCTGAAACGACACATCTTCAAATTCCATCTCCAGATCAGCCGGCGAAAGCCGTTGCAGCATAAATATCGCCCGCGCATCCCTCATTCGCCGCGGCCGCAAAAGCATCAGCGCCATCACAACGATCAAAACCCCGGCAAAAACCAGGGCGATCGCAACCATAACCAGCGCAAGTAAAAGCAACTCACGAAACATGCGCAGGATGATAGAGCGGCCCCCAGCTATCGCAACGACTGATATTAAAGCCGCAGCTTCATTCCGTCCGATAAAACGCGGAACGATCCAGGTCTGATGCCAGGTCTGATGGCGGCCTGACCAGCAAAGTCATTCGTCCAAGGAGCCCACATGAAATTCGCAATCCCGGCAATCGCCCCAGCAGCATTGTCCCTTCTAATCGCCGCAGGCTGCCAGATGCAGTCAAAACCCGCCACAACGGATTCCGCCGCGTTGAACGTGTCCCCGGCCCCCGAGCCGGTGGCCTATTCCGCGCCGACCCCAATGGCTGCCCCTNNCCTGATCCCGCTCTCTCTACGTCAACACCGGTTGCCAGCTCTGCCTCAAACAACAGCTACACCGTCAAAAAGGGTGACACCCTCTGGCAGATCGCTGCGTCACACTACGGCGATGGCAAGAAGTGGCGTGAGATCGCATCCGCCAATCCCGGCCTGACCCCCAGCGCCCTCCGCGTTGGCCAGACAATCGAATTGCCGTAAACCGCCGCGCCCCTAAAACAGCGCCGGCAATAAACGCACACAAGACGCCGCTCGAAACAAAGCGGCGTCCTTCTCATTTTTCTCCTGCCTTCTCCCTCTCCAGCCAACTTAGCAAAAATCTAACGCAACTAAATACACCTCAAAACAAAACTCCCGCCTGCCTAAATCCCAAATGCAGGTCGATTACGTCGTTATTCAAGTGTATTAAGTCGCGATTTGGTAAGCAAAATTCTGAAAAAATAGTGCGAATTATCCTTGCTCAATATCCAAATTGGTTTTAATTTAGTCTTTGTGCCACCGGGGTTTGTAGGCCCCCGTTGAACGAAGTGCCTGTCGGCATCCCAGAGAAAGATGCGACAGTGTTTTTTAGTAATATTGCTACGGTCGGTTTTGGGTGCAAATGCTTCTTCACGCGGCGGATTTCCGCCGGGACAGCAACGGAGTCTGGAGATCGTTTTTGGAGGAGAGAGATACAATGAATACCAAGCATCGCATCCTGCCGGCCCTTCTGGGTTCGGCTACTTCGCTTATTCTGGCCGGCGCGGCCCGCGCGTCCCTCTATACCAATCAGGTCGGGCCGAATATCAGCTACACGAACATCAATGAATTCGATTCCCAAATCTCCGGCCCGCCTCCGGTTAACTCCAACCCGACAGGATTGTTCGGCGCTCCCACGCTCGACCCCGTCGGTAGCGACAATCTAAGCTTCCCAACAACCACCTTCTCCGTGCAGGTCGCCGACGGCCAGTTCGAAGAACAAGACGGCAAGCTGACGATGGACATCACCCCGACGTTGCCGGACGGGTCGCTCCAGTCGCTCAATTTTGACGAGGGCGGTACTTGGCGAGTTCAAGGCCCCAGCGGTCCCGACGCCACCACCGTCGAGGCAAGCCTCCTGTTCAGCAATCTGGAAATTACTTCCGTCAATAACGTGGCCCTGACCACTCCGATCGTGGTCACTCCATTGATAAATATCACCATCCCCACCGCGATCGGGCCCTTCACATCGAGCTCCACTTCATCTGGCACGGTCGGTGACTTCACCATAAGCTCTGACGGCGGCACCGGCCTCGGCACCTGGGATATCAGCGCCGACTTCGATCTCGACGCCGCCCTTGCCGACGCAGATATGACTGGAAACGTGACCGGCGTCTCTGTCGCCCTCGACAATCAACTTCTCGGCGAAACGTCCTCCACCGATTCCCTTACCCTCGGCACCATCGATAAAAAGCAATTCGAAATTACTGGAACTGTCCCCAACCCCGTCAGCGGTGGCGTCCCCGAACCCACCACACTCTCCCTCCTCGTCGGCACCACCGCCCTCGCGATGCGCCGTCGACGCCGGGAAATCTAAGCGCAGGTAAAGAAACGAGACCATTGCAAGCGACGCCCGCCTATTCAGGTGGGCGTCGCTTTTTTCCGCCCCTGATTCACTTCGCCGCCTTCGGCTGCATCTTCGCCAGGAATATCCCCAGCTCATAAAGCAAAATCAGCGGCACCAACAGCGCAATCGTCGCCGTCACAACATCCCCCGGCGCCAACGCCGCCGCCAGCATCGAAAGACCCAGATAAACATATCGCCGCAATTTCCGCAGCGTTGCTACTTCCACAATCCCGATTCGTGCCAATGCCATCACCACCAGCGGCAACTGAAACGCCAATCCAAACGTCAGCAGCAGTTGCAAAACCAGATCGAGATAATCCGGCAACGTGAAATGCGTCCCCACCAAATTATCCGGCCCGAATGGAATCACCCGCACCTTATTCCCGATAAACATCTTCAACCGGCTCTGGCTGGTGTCGAACCACATCTGAAGATCCGCCGGATGCACAGGATTCCCCGCCACCGCCTGCACAAACGTCGGCTGCGTCGTGGCCGACGCATGTACCTGATGCGACAGCGGCATTCGCAGCGGAATATCCGCCGTAAAGCTGATAAAAAACTGCAGCGAAAGCGGCAGCACCATGAAATAAACAAACGCCAGCCCGCTGAACAGCAGTGCGATGCTGAGCGGAACATATTTCGTCACATACTTTCGCTCGCTCGGATAGAGCCCCGCGCCGACAAATTTCCATAGCTGGTAAATAATCCACGGCCCCGCGATCGCAATGGCCGCGATAAAGCTCAGCTTAATATAGACCATGAACCCATCAGAGAGTTCGTCGGTATATACCTGCGGGCTGATATCGTATTTCTGAAGCGCGCTGGTAAGCGGCCTGCAAAGCAGCGCCAGGATTTGCTGTCCATAGATCAGGCAAACCAAAGCTGCGGGCACAAGCCCAAGCAATCCAAGAAGGATCCGCCGGCGCAAGTCCTCCAGATGATCCCCAATGGACATCTGAAAATCATCAGGATTAAACTCGCGCCGACTTTCGCCCATGGAATGGATTGTAAGGGCAAAGCGGCCGCGCAGACGAGAGGAGGTAGAAATTGCCTATTTGAAAAAAGAAACGCCAACTGCCTTTCCCTCATTCGGCATTTGGCACTCGGCAATCGGCATTTAGATATGTAATCTCTACGCTGCCGGAAGCGGATCAAACTCCACCGCAACCCGATATCCCATCCCGCTGGGATCGCAGCGAATGACGCGCCCAAACGCATCCCAGCCACGCAGCATTCCCTCTTGCGGAAAGCTGACGGAGAGATGTTCCCCTCTGCTCAGCGGTCTATCAGAAATGGCCGACAGCCCGCCCAGCGACAAATCGCGCAGCATAAGGCTCAGCCGAGGCATCTGCCGCGCTTCGATGGTGTGATCCATCCGATGCCCCTGTACGGTCGCGTGAAACTCCTTGCGCGGAAACATCCGTCGGTCCGCCCAGGACTCTTCTGGCAGATGGGCAGGCATTTTCAGCAGTGCAACCATACGCGACGCTCCTTTTTATCAGTCCGCCGACCAGCCACGCTGCTGCGTCAGCAACCAAAATCCTGTAGGCTCATCGGCCAGAAAGGCGGAAAAGGTTATCTATCTTGCTTAGAGATTTAGCCGCATTGTGAAAATGTCCCCATCACCTGGAATTGTCTATCTCGTCGGCGCAGGTCCGGGAGACCCCGGCCTCATCACCGTGCGCGGGGCGAAATTATTGGAACAAGCCGATATCGTCATTTACGATTTGTTGTCCAACCCACGCCTGCTCAGTTATTGCCCCCACGCCGAAGCCATCTATGTCGGAAAGAAAGCCGCGGCACATTCGCTACCCCAGGAACAAATTAACGCCCTCCTGATCGAAAAGGCCCGCGCCGGCAAGCGCGTCGTTCGCCTAAAGGGCGGCGATCCCTTCGTCTTCGGCCGCGGCGGCGAAGAATGCCAGGCCCTCGCCGATGCAAAAATCCCCTTCGAAATAATCCCCGGCATCACCGCCGCCATCGCCGCGCCCACCTACGCCGGCATCCCCGTCACCCACCGCGATCTCAATTCCAGTTTCACCTTCATCACCGGCCACGAAAAAGAAGATGAATACCGCGACGATCAAACCAAATCCCGCGAAAAGGGCGATGCCGGCGACATCAATTGGGACATCATCGCCAAACTTCCCTGCATCGCGTTTTACATGGGCGTGAAATCGCTCGCTCGCATCTGCTCACGACTGATCGAAAACGGCATGTCCCCAGAAACGGCCGCCGCCACAATCCAGTGGGGCACAATGCCAACACAAAAAACCGTCGTCTCCACCCTCTCGCGTTTAGCGCAAGATGTAGCCGAAGCCAAACTGCAATCCCCCGCAATCACAATCATCGGCAAGGTCGTCGAATTGCGAAACACTCTCTCATGGTTCGAGCATCGCCAACTCTTCGGCCAAACCATCGTCGTCACCCGCTCGCGCCATCAAGCCAGCGAACTCTCAGAGCGTCTCGAAGAATTAGGCGCATCAGTAATCGAAGCCCCAACAATAGAACTGCACGAACCGGCCGACCTCGCGCCGATCGACGCCGCAATAAAATCCGCCGGAAATTACGATTGGATCTGCTTCACCAGCGCTAGCGGCGTCACCGCCACCAGAAAGCGATTATTCGCTCTCGGTCACGACGCCCGCCTCTTCGGCCAAGCCAAAATCGCCGCCATCGGCCAAGCCACCGCCCAGGCTATCGCGCGCGATCTCTGCCTCAAAGTCGATCTCTGCTCCAAAACTTTCGTAGCCGAAGCCCTTGCCGATGAACTAGCGCAGCGAAATGCCATAGCCAGCCAGCGATTCCTCCTGCTCCGAGCCGACATCGCACGCCCGCTCCTCCGCGAACGTCTCCAGCAAGCCGGCGCCGCCGAAGTAAAAGACGTCCCCCTCTACGAAACCCGCCGCGCCGCCGAACTCCCCGCAACTCTCATCGAATCGCTGGTCACCGGCCGAATCAACTGGATCACCTTCACCAGCAGCAGCACCGCGAAAAATTTCGCCGATCTCCTCGGCCCCGATCACCGCCAAAAACTCGCGCACATAAAACTAGCCAGCATCGGCCCCATCACCACCCAAACCCTGCGCGATCTGAATTTAGAACCCACAATCCAAGGAACTAAATTCGATATCGATGGCCTGATCTCCGCCATCGTCGCCCATCAGGAGAAATCTCCATGACCCTCGCCAACCCGGTCATCGCCGTCATCGGCGCCGGCGCGGTAGGGGGCTACTACGGCGCGCGCCTGGCCCAGCACGGCCACAACGTCCACCTCCTCACCCGCGCCGATTGCAATCAAATCCGCCGCAACGGCATGACCATCCAAAGCCACGACGGCGATTTCTCCCTCACGCCCGATCAAATCAGCGCCTACGACGATCCGCGCCAAATGCCCAAGGCCGATCTGGTGCTGGTCACCCTCAAAACCACAGCCAACCAACATCTCCACGACCTCATCGCTCCAGTCCTGAAACCAGACTCAATAATCCTCACCCTCCAAAATGGCCTCGGGAACGAAGAACTCCTCGCCGACCTCTTTGGCCGCGACAGAATCCTCGGCGGCATGGCCTTCGTCTGCATCAACCGCCCAAACCCCGGCGAAATCCTCCACACCGACCACGGCGTCATCCGCCTCGGCGAACCCTTCAACATCACCAGCGACCGCGCAAAAAAAATCTCAGACCTCTTCAACGCCAGCCAGGTAACATGCGAAGTCCTCGACAATCTAACCGTCGGCCGCTGGGACAAACTCATCTGGAACGTCCCCTTTAATGGCCTCGGCGCCGCCCTCGATCTAACCACCGATCAGATCCTCTCAAACCCCCACGGCCTAATCCTCGCTCGCCGCCTGATGCAGGAAGTGATCGAAACCGCCAAGCCCCTCGGCGTCCAATTCAACTTAACCATCATCGAAGCCAAAATTCGCCATACACAAACAATGGGAGCGTATAAGACCAGTATGCAGATTGACCGGCGTATGGGCCGCCCGATGGAGATCGAGGCAATCCTCGGCAATCCGCTCAAGCTGGCACGCGAAAAATCAATCGCAACGCCATATATGGAAATGCTTTACAATATATTGCGTCTGGTAGATGTGGCAAAATAGCCTGAAGAATCGCCCGCAAAATTGTTGCCAAAAATCTCGTGGTTTTAGTTGCGTTTTTCCCATTATGATTTATAGATATATATGGAGAGCGAGAGTGAATGGCGCACCGCATTTCGGCCTTCTCGCTTTTATATTCGAATAGGAAAAAGGGGTTGCGGAGGTTCGAGCAATGATCTCGCAACGTAGGGCAGTTCAGCTTGGAGTAATCTCTGCAACCGCGGTATTCGCGGCCTGCATCGGCGTTCTCGTCTTCCAAGGCGACGGCAACGACACCCAGGACGCTCAAGGCGCCAAAACCCAACAGGTCGAAGCGCGCTCCGCGCCCGCCTCTTCCAATGCGCTCTCTCTTTCATCCGCCGCCACCCCGGTCGTTCACCTACAAACCGCCCAACGCTGATCTCTCCAGGGCTGATCTCTCTGGCGCTGAATCTCCGCTCGCTTTTGTTCGCGGCAAATAGATTCATCTCTCCTGCGCCGTCAGGTATCATCCCTTCATGCATCTCGTCGTCTTTGAGGGCTCGCGCTGGGGATCGATGGCTCCCCTCTCCATCAGCCGTCCCGTCTTCTCCCTCCTCAGCGGCGCCAGCACCCTCCTCGAAAAACAAATCCAGCACGTCCAGCCCCTTCGCCTCACACTCTGGGTCCGTCCCGAACTCGTCCCCTATTGCCAAAAGTACATCGTGCCGACGATTTCGATCCCCGTCTCGGTCAACACCCCACTGGATGATGAACCCGCCTTCATCACCAACGGCCGAACCCTGCACCTCAGCCAGTTCCCGCGCATCACCGATCCAATGGTCACTCTCGATGAAGGAAACCTCATCCGCCAGGCCTACGCAAAAGCGCCGGGCCTCTCTCACGAAGACGTCATGAATCGCACCGACCGCTGGCTAAAACTCCTCGATCTCCCCCAATGGGCCGACCAAACGCGCTTAGCCGAATACATCTGGGATCTAGTCCATTGGAACGAAGAAGCGATCGTCGCCGACGCGATCCAAATGAAAAATCGCCCGAAGGCCCCGGAAGGAAAATTTCACCTCATCGCCGAACAGGATGTGATCGTCCGCCCCAAGGCCAGGATCTCCCCCGGCGTGGTATTGGATGCCAGCAAAGGCCCCATCGTCATCGACGAAGGCGCATCCATCGGCCCAAACAGCGTATTAGAAGGCCCCATCTACATCGGCCGCTATTCCACGATCTCCCCGATGTCCCACATTCATTCAGGCACAAGCATCGGCCCAATGTGCAAAGTAGGCGGCGAAGTAGCCGCCAGCATCTTCCTCGGCTACAGCAACAAAGCCCACTACGGCTTCGTAGGCCACAGCTACATAGGCGAATGGGTCAACCTCGGCGCAGGCACCACCACAAGCAACCTGAAAAACACCTACGGCCCCATCAAGATGCGCATCGGCAAAAAAGAAATCGAAACCGACAGACGTTTCTTAGGCTCAATGATCGGCGACCACACCAAAACCGCCATCGGCACCCGCCTCAACACCGGCACCTACGTCGGCTATTGCAGCCTACTAGCCGCCAGCCAGTTACCCCCACACTTCATTCCCAGCTTCACCTTCAACACCGACGCGGGACAGTTGCCCTACAACACAGAAAAAGCCAAAGAGGTCATGAAACAAGTCTATTCCCGCCGCGGCCGGGGATGGGACGAAGAAGACGAAGCAATGCTGAAAACCGCCGCTGATTTCGCGACGCAGGTCGAGAAAATCAAATAATGGCTCGCGCCACTTCTANNATGGTCGCTATTCTGACGGCGGCGCTATTGGGTCCCCTGTGGCCTTTTATTTTGGGGCTTCCCATAAGCCCGTTCACAGCACAACATTTCAGCGGATCATGGAATCCGTCAAACGTATTCACTATTAACGGATTTGTTTTGCTGCTGGAATTTGCTGTTGCAAACTCATTAATATCTATTGTGTTCCTACCGGTGATCTGGGGCACGTCGAAGATAGGCGAGTCCATTGTATTAAGTATCTTTATGGCTGCCGGCTTGGCGTTCGTAGTTACCACGATCTGGTATTGGGGAAACGTCTTCAAGGAAATTCATCTAGGATTTGAAACGCCTCCACTTGGTTCTTTTGGACAGCCTCTATACCAGCTTCTGTTTGGATGGTTATACGCCACTTTCATGGCTTTAATAGCAATTCCTTTCTCCTTGCAAGTCGTGGTGCCGATGGGCTTTGGTCAGATTTATTTGCTGCGACTGGTTGAACGAAGAAGGGGGTCAGGTT
>PMAK01000098.1 GCA_003153655.1 Phycisphaerales bacterium | reverse complement strand
ACCCAACATGCGCCTAACATCCAGAGGGTTGAGACAGAGCAGGTCAGGAAGAGTTATTGGCAAACTTTTCCGGCCATTATCCGTTCGAGATTATATGGGACCATGAACCGGAACAAAACGTGTCAAAACTTTCACCCATCTCACAAGCTATTTGTCCACTTGTCGGTATGGAAAATTCGCTCAAAACGCGGTTCCCGCATCTTCCCCTTTTGCCTCGGCAACGTCTCGCATTCAACAAGAATGTATAGTGCACACTAACAAAAACCCCGAAAAGTGTACGAAAGTGTACGATTCTGTCCAGTTGCGCTCTGGTAATCGGTATCACCAGGAGACATGAAGCCAACGAGTGCAGCGGCGGATGGCGCGGTCGACCCGCTTTTTGGTTCGGAGAACCCGGAGGCGGAATTCGAGGCGTTGGAGGGCGATATCCGCGGCGTCGCGCCGTCGGGCCTGGCGCACCCAATTCAGGGCGGCTTCGTATTGACCCAGACGCTCGTGGGCGAGGCCGAGGTTGTACATGGCCATCAGGTTTGCGGGGTCTTTGGAAAGGACGGTCATGCAGCTTTTGATGCCTTCGGTGTAGTGGCCGCGGCTGAATTGGGCGACGGAGAGATTGAGCCAGCCGCTGACTTCGCGGGGATTCATCGCGACGAGCCATTTAAGACAGGCGAGGGCGGCGCGGCTTTCGCCGGTGTCCATGAGCAAATTGGAGAGTTCGAGAAGGAGTTTGGGTTCGTCGGGCCGAAGCTGCAATTCGGCGCGGAAGCGGGTGCGGGCCGGGGTGAGTTCACCGCGGCGGTAGCTGATGCGGCCGAGGCCCATGTGAGCCCCGGGGAAGGTGGGATCGAGATGGAGGACGGTTGAAAAGGCCTTGGCGGCGTCGGCGTCGCGGTTCATGCGGAGCAGGAGACGGCCGTGGTGGTAGTAGCCGCCGGGATCGTTGGGGGCCAATTCGATGGCACGGCGGAATTTTTCGTCGGCCTCCTGGAGGCGACCCATGGAGACGAGGAGCTCGCCGAGATCGAGAAGGGTTTGAGTTCTGCCCGGGTTGTGACGCAGGTCGGTCAGCATGTGCAGGCGCGCCTGCTCAAAATCGCCCTTCTTGCGGTAGGCGTGGCCGATGCGAACGTGGACGTCGTTTTGAGCGCCCTGGAGATCGAGGCAGCGCATCCAGCAATAGATGGCTTTGTCGTACAAGCCGCGGGCATCAAGGCTGCAACCCATGCTGAAGTAGCAATTGGGACAATTTTCTTTGTAAAGCCGGGCGGTGTAAAACATCTCCTCAGCCAGCTCGTGTTCGCCTCGCTGGGCGTAGGCGATGATGCGGTTGCAGTATGCCGGCTCGAAGGAAGGATCGAGGCGTTCGATCTGGACAAAGGTGTCGATGGCTTTGTCGAGGCGTCCGGTGCGATGGAGATCGACCCCCAGGTGATAGAGGGTTTGAATGTCGTTGGCTTCGATGCCGTCGGCCTGGGCATAGGCGTCGAGGGCTTCCTCGAAACGGCCCATTTCGTCGAGAATCAGGCCCATATTGAAGAACCAGGAGGGATTGTGGGGATTGATGTTGGTGGCGAGGCGGATTTCGCGGAGGGCTTCGGACCACTTCCGCTGCTCAAAGAGCTGTTGGGCCTTTTCCACCCGACGCTCGGCATCGCTCCAGTCGTTCATGACCCGCCCGCAAAAAAACCACCAAGAAATCAGCCGGTGAACGGGTAATTTAGCAGCCGGTTTCCCTGGAAGGCAAGATGCGTTTGCGCTATTTTTGGTCGAATTTTTTAGGGATGGTGGTCGGGGCCGGTGGCTTTTCGGTTCATGGTAAATACGGTAACTTCGCGTAGACCGACGATAAAAGGCTAGAGTGACTCTTCACCGATGGATCAGGACAGTTTTGTTGCTGATGGCGATGGCGGCGCTGCCATTGCGTGTTGCAAGCGCGCAAACCTTGCCCACTTCCGCACCCTCGGGCGATGAATCGACCGTTCAGGACCCGGTCAAGGTCCTCCAAAATGATGATTTGAGCCTATCCCAGAACTCCCGCGATCTGGCGGCGTTGCGGTTGATCAGTGCAAAGGATGCTTCGTCAATCGCGACAATTGTGGATTTGCTGTCCAACGGCCCCCTCGTGTCGAGGCTGGCCGTCGCCCGGGCGCTGGGGTCAGTGGCTTGGCCTGAGCCGGAATTCATTGATCCGCTGGCGACGCTGCTCCGGGGGCGGGATCAGGCATCGGTGACGGCGGCGGCGGAGGCGCTGCGACAATATCCGGATAACGGGGATGTGCTTCAGCAACTTATTGTCCAGGCGAAATCAGACCGACCGGCGGACATTCGGCTGCCGGTGATTCGGGCACTGGGGGCGTTCACCCAAAAGCAGGCAGCACAGGCGCTGATCGATTTGCAGCAGCATGATGAGAACGACCAGATCGAAGCGGCTGCCGGGGACGGGCTGATTGAAATGACCGGGCTGGAAAGCCTGGATCACGATCCAGTGCANNTGGTTTGTAAAAAATCAGGGGCTGTCGGAGGCGGATTTCCGGAAGGTGATTATCAGCAGCCGGGGCGACGCATTTGAGGATCGGGAGGCGCGGCACAAGGAATTGCAGGACGCGGCGGATGAATTGCTTCGGAACAATTTCTGGCGAGCAATGGCGGGCGAACGGGCGGCGATTTTGCTTTCGTATCTTCAATCGCCGGCGCCGGAGATTCGGTCGCTTGGGGCGGAACTGGTTTATCTGAGCGCCACGGCAAACGGGGCGCCGCCGGGCACGATCCAGCAGACGCGAATGCTGCTGACGGACCCGTCGCCGGAGGTGCGGGCGGCGGCGGCGGCGGCGCTGTCGGCGGATTTTGATTCAGCGGCTGATCTGGCTGCCCAGCTCGCGCGGGAGCAGGATGATGTGGTGCGGGTGCGGCTGATCAATTCGCTGGCGCCGTTTTCGAATTTGCGGGCGATCGACCAGATGCTGAACCTGGCGGGAAGCGGCGCGTCGCATGCGGTGCGAATCGCGGCGGTGGACGGCATTCGCCAGGGAGCGGATGTCATCAACGCGCCCCCGGCGACGAAGGCGAAAGCGATCGAAGTGCTCACGTCGGCGCTGCATGACACGGATGTGCCGGGCCAGCCGAAGCTGCGCGAAGCTGTCACGGGGGCATTGGCGGCGATGCGCGACGATTCGCTGTTTGACACTTTTCGGCAGCTTGTCGCCCCCACCGAGCCGCTGGGCGTGCGGGCGAACGCGCTGATCGGAATTGGAAGCTTGCCGAGTGCATCAACGCATGCGTTCGAGATTGCCAGGAATCTGGATGATGATGAATACCAACTGCGCCTGGCGGCGGTGCAGGCGATGGGACTGTCTCCGCAGCCGATGGCGATTCAGTTCATCAGCAAATTGATGGACCGGATGAATCAGGATGGGAACGATCAGGTGCGGGCGGCGGCATGGACTGTTTTGAAGAGCTGGGCGCAATCGCCGGTGATTCCAGAATCGAGTCTGGCGACGATGGCGGATGGACTGTCGCACGATCCGGGCAAAGAGGTATTTGTCCGTGAGAAGCTGCGCGACCGGCTGGGCGAGGATGCACAAAATGGTCCGGATGATGCGAAACGCCGGTTGGCTGCGCAGGATCGGGCTTCTCAGGCACAGGATATTGGCGATCTGTTGATGGCGGCGGCGCTGAATCGACCTGGCCAGGCCGCTGAGCAGTACCGGGCCGCATTGGAATATTGGAAGGCGAATAACGGCGGAGTAGATGTCATTAATCGCCTGTGCGGGAACGTGGAGCAGTCGCTGCTGGCGGCCAAGCGATGGGACGACGCGGCGGATTTCGCGGCGGGGATTATCAAGGATTGGGGAAACGATCCAAACTTGAAGGTCACGTCTCAGACGGTTGCGCGCGCTATTGTTGGGACGGCAGGAAGCCTCGCGGAATCGAATGATCCGAATGCCTACAGCGATGCGATGGATCTATTTGACGCGGTGAACAAAATGAACCCGCCGCTGCCGTCGGATTTTCTGGATGCATTGACTCCAAAGCGAGCGACGATTGAAGCACGGCACGCGGCTTCATCCAAACCGTCACCTTGAACGGGTGTTATCGTTCCTGTTTTTGGGGGACGATCAGGGGTTCGATTCTTGTGAGTTCTGATCTGGCCCACTGGATTTCGCGCTCGGTGTGCAGGCGGGCGAGGGCGCGCAACAGGAGTTGCCGGGCGCGCTCATATTGCTGAATGTAGCGGGCGTAAATTACTCCGAGCATCAATTCGACCTGCTCGATCTGCTCGAAATTTGGGTAGTGGGAGAGGAATTGCTCATAGGCTTCGGCGGCCTGGAGGTGGAGCTGCTGGCTTGCCAATTGATTGGCGACGTCAAGCTGGGCTTGCCGGGAGAGAACTTGCGTGGGGTCTAGCTTTTTGAGTTCCAGAAAAAGATAGGCAGCGTGGGGAAGATTGTGGTGGGCGATGGCTTCGCTGATTTCGGCTCGCATCTCCAGGATGCGGGTGGTGCGGGAATCGAGTTGTTGGCCGCGGACATCGACGGGCTGGGGAGGGACGTAACCGAAGGGGTTGTATCCACGGCTGACCATTCCGCGATATTGGCGGCGGCGATTCCAGCGCGCGACCAGACCGAACATGTCGAACTGGTCCCTTGGCAGGAGATGGAGCAATAGCAGGGACAAGCAAAGGACGACGCCGAAGATTGTGCCGGTGATGTGGGCCATGTGGGCGACGGATTCTTTTCCGCCGAGTTTTTCGCCGAGGACATCCTGCATGAAATTGAAGACGACGAACCAGAGGCTGGAGATTTCAAAGGGATAGACCCAGATGAAGAAGAGCAGGAGCGTGATGTTGGAGCGGGGCAGAAGGACGAGATAAGCACCGGTGACGGCGGCGACCGCGCCGCTGGCGCCGATGACCGGGGCGGAATCGAACATCGCGTGACCGACGCCGGCGATCACGCCGCCGGCGAGATAGAAGCCGAGATAGCCGAGGTTACCCATCCGATCGTTGATGTTGTTTCCGAAGATGTAGAGGAAGAGCATGTTGCCCAGAACGTGCATCCAGTTTTCGTGAAGGAACTGATAGGTGAAATATTGCCACAGGGCGGGGCTTTGGGGATTGAGGGCCAGGATATCTCGGACGGGCTGGCCGTGATGGAGGGCCAGCGGGCCGTGCACGTCTTGGGACGTATAGCTGGTGAGGATGAAGATGAGGATATTGGCGGCGATCAATCCCCAGTTGGCCCAGGGGATTCGACGCAGCGGACAATCGGTTCGTAAGGGGAGCAGCATGTCGTGCGGTGATTGTAGCCAAAGAAGCTAGATGAATCAGTAGGCGAGGTGCGCCGCCGGGGTTAACAGCCGGGGATCACATCGGGCTCATTGCGTTTGATCATTCGAAGGCAGCGGCCGCCGTTGGTCCACTGAACCTGGTTCATATAAGCCTCGATGAGGAGTATGCCGCGTCCGCTACATTTTTCGACGTTTTCTCGGAGGGTGGGATCGGGGACGGATGAGCGATCGAAGCCGGGGCCTTCGTCTTCGACGATGATCAGGGCTTCTTCGGGTGTGATCGTCGCCTCGACATGAACCTCTTTTCTGGGATCGAACCGATTGCCGTGCTTGATGGCATTAATCAATGCTTCTTCGAGGGCCAACTTAATGGCGAAGCGCGTTTGTTCATTGAATCCCCGCCGCTCAATGTCGCTCAGAATTTTTTCCTGAACATCGCGTGAGGCGGCGAAAACAGAGGGGATGGTGAAAACGAAATGGGAACGCACGGGGCCTGTGCGGGGTGAGCCCGACCGACCTCGCCCCGTTCGACGTTTCGACCCCGCCTTATCCATACGGTGTTCCGCCAACTCCGGTTGATGGCTAGTCGTCGAAGCTGGTCAACGCCTCCGGGCGTGTGGCCTTGATCTTGAACAGCTTGTTGAGCTTCGTGATCACGAACACTTCAAAGATCTGGGGCTTGATATTGGCGAGCCGGAGCTGGCCGTCTTTTTTCTTGATCTCGGTGTTCACGTTGATGAGCATTCCCAGGGCCGCGGACGACAGGTGATCGACGTTGGAGAAATCGAGCAGCAGCTTGGGTTTGCCGGCTTCGTCGATCAGGGATTTCAGGGTCGTTCCGATTTCGGTGATGTTTCCTTCGTCGAGAATCTTATTGTTGGTGAATTCAACAATTCGGATGTCTTTTTGACTGACGACGGAGACTTGGGGAATCGACTCGGCCATATAGAAGATTAAAACGTTACGTGCGGGACACAGGTTCGTCAAGATTTGCTAAATCCAAGTGGACGAGAGCAAGTTAACGCATAAGTTTTTTTAATAATATTTTTTTCGGTTGCGATTTTCGTGTCGGCCGGAGGCGTTGGCTCGTATATGACGCGCGCTGCCGTTGCCGGCGGTGTTGGCTTGCCCGACTACGGTCCTACGGGCCTTTTCCATGTGACGATTGAGAAGATGATCAAAGTGATCGAGAACAGGAGTGTTGAGCTGGTAAGCGAGGCGGTCTGAGTGGGTTGTTCGATCAGGGCTTTTAGTTTGGCGGAAGCGTCCTGTACTGGCGGGGACGAAATTTGTGGGGTCGATGCGTTTATCGCGACGAGGGCGCCGCTTGCGGATTTGTATAGGCCGGGGATTAGGCCGTTGTCGCTTGCGGACAATGAGATATCTGCTGGATCCTGCAAATGCCAGTTGGCGGTGAGGGGGCCGATTTTTTGAGATGTGTAGTCGGGAGCGCCTGCGCCGCCTAGCCAATCGAATATTGCGGTCCAGAAGATGACGAAGTCGGGGCGATGGGCGAAATCGTCGGCTTGGAATCCGATCCAGGCTTGCCTTGGTGGGCTGTCTCGGATTGCGACGATCACTGAGCCGTTGGCGGTGACGATCGGACGCCAGCCTTTTCCGGGAAACGGGGAGACGTTTGCGCCGGGGAGAATGGTTGGCCAATCTACGAATTGAATGTTGGGGAGATCATCTCTGATGATGAGGGGTTGGATAGTGGAGAGCCTGGTCGTGCCATGTGCGAGAATTGCGACGGGGATGTTGGTTGGAATCGAGATGGAATCGTTTGTAATCGCGATGTGCCGGGAGCTTTCGCTGGGGATGCGATGACGGCCGTAGACTTCGATCATTCTTGTCAGCTCCGGCGGCATGTAGTTGTCGGAGTCGATGATGGGCCATGCTGCGTTGCGTACCGCCCATGCGCGATGGTTGATCTTGATTGAATCATGGCATTGGACCTCCGCTTCGACGACGGCGGGCGTGGATGAGAGATCGACGAAATAATTCTGCTTTGCGCCGGAAGGCGGCAAGGCGATTCGCCGGGATTGCACGAGGGTTCCGTCGGCGCGGACGATGAGCTCGGCCGAGGTTTGATCGCTTTGATTGAGGAGTCGAATCATCGCCTGAGTTTGCGGCTTGGCGCGGACCGAGAGTAAGTCGATGCCCACATTCGTTATTGGGACGGAAGATGTGAATTGAACCAGGCGCGGATCGGTGACTTGGATCGTTTGATCGCTGAGCAGGATCACCGGCGCATCGGACTCGCGAAGTGCCTGGCGGCAAGCGAGCGTTAAATCATCGATATCATCCGTGGCGGTTGGTTGGAGCGACGAAATCCGGCTGAGCCAATCGTGGCCGATTGCCGAATTGATTCTGGGGATGATCCTGAGGTCTATGTTTGCGTTGGGAAAATTTTGGCGGAGGGATGTGTCCAGATTTTTGGCGGATTCTGCGAATCGGCTGCCGAACCCGCGATCGACGATGACGGTGACGGTGGACGATTTGCGATGAGTGAGGCGCGGGCCGGCGGCTGCGAATATCGCGAAGAGCATCGCTGCGAGGATGGCCATGAGCCACCGTGGGGGCTTTTGCCAGGCGCGTTTTGGTTTTGGCAATTGAGGATTGTGGGAGGGCCAGAGATGCAGGAATGGGACGGGGCTTTTTTCGAGGCGGCCGGAGAGCAGCCATGCGAGCAGCGCCGCCCATGGAGCGAGGGTGATGAGCCATGTGGGGGAGGTGAAGTTCATTTGCGGTTGAGGGCCGGGTAAATGCCACAATTTGTCCCAAAAGGTCCCACTCCGGGGGGGGAGGGGGGTGGGGGTTGCTTCGCGAGAGAGTAGAGCCGTGAACAGTTGAGCGGTAGAGAGCGGGGATTGCCGGGGTATAGGTCGAAGACAGAAGGCTTTGAACCCGTGAAATTGGCGGACATGGGGAATTTCATTTTTCCTTTGGAGGTTCTTGCAGCCAACCTGATTATATATTCCTATAGGATTATTTTCGATTTATGGATGGCTGATGAAGACCGTCGAACGAGAAGAAGTACTGCCCTCTATTATAGAGTCCGTATGGTGAACGTTTTGGGCGTGTTTTGGGGAAATTTGGGAAGAATTATTTAGGACAGATGGAATAGGAAGGTTTGAGAATTGCATTTTGGTATTTTGTTTCGATCATTTATTATGAATGTCACCAATCCGGCTCTCCTCCCTATACAAGGGTCCAACGGGTGAAAGGATTGGACGTATTTTGTGAAAATCCGCGCGGAATTATTTTTGCAAGAGCAGATTAGCAACGTTTTGGAATTGCGCGGGGATGGCGTGTTTAGGCGCGGCAACTAAAGCCAAGGAAAACGAAATANNCTACGTCCCCTTTAATCAATCCTAGCGCCCGCGATCTACGGCAACATTTGGAGGCAGTGTTTGGACGCAGCAAACACAATGGCTCGTAGAAGTTGACGATATCGTTTATCGGCACGTAGCCACCGGAATGTGACAACGGATATCTCGCATGTGTCTCTACTGGAAGCCATGAAAGGAGAAACGACGTTGATCCTTTGTGATTCACAAGGACTCACATATGGAAATACCTAATATAGTGCGGAATGGAAGGCCTTGCAATTGTAGGGTAAATCGCTTTTGTTTGACTTTCTGGATTCTGGATTTCAGCACGGTTGTTTAATTTTTCTGGAGTTCCTTTAATGATAAAGACACCGAAAACAATATTTGGGAGACTTGTGGGATTGGCGCTGCTATCAATCGCATGCACGCAGACCAGTCCACGGTTAGGTTGTACGACAGCATTTGCGCTTCCACCACCTCTCCCTCCTTGCCGCCCGGCGAACCAGCCTAACAATGCTCAGGGGCCATGTACTGATCCCCATAGTTATACCCCTGTTGGTGCCGGCAATATACCCTGTGGCGTGGGATGCGGGCCTATAACGTATACTTATAATGGGGGATCCTGTTCAGGGACGGACGGTTCTAATCCTCCGGATTGCCTAACTGGCGCATGGAACAATCCCAATTACACTGATACTTACGCGAATGTCCCGTTGGGCACGGGTGGATCACTCGCTTGTTGGACGGTCGAGCTCGGCATTGTTGGCGTGTCGGCTGTGGTTTGTACGGACACTTGCGTAGAGAGCGGCGGACTTGCGTGCAAGTCATGCCTAGCGGGAATTGGAATAATCAATGTGGTGGCGGGCTGTGGATTTAGCGCTTGTCTCGCAAATTGCCAAGACCAGGGCTATGGGCCAAGTTTTGGCGGCCCCGTTTCTGCGTGCTATTGAGGACCAAGGTAACGTTGCCGTATATCGTTGCCTGAGGGCTGTTGTGACGGGTTCGTTTTACCTGCAGTTTTGACTGCTTGAAACGGGACACTTCGGTGAGGCACTTTCTGATAACACAATTCGTCATTGCCTTGGTTCCTTGCGTTTTCGTGGCGTCGGTTTGCNNGCCTGATCAATTATGTGCTCGAATGGCCGCCACCGCCGCCGTGAGAATTGATTCCATTGAAGGTCGATATGTGCGCCGTGCGTTTTTGCCCGAGGCGCGGGGGCCGGATGAAGTCAAGGCTGAAGTAGAGCATACGCTCGCTCAAATGGAAGCGGCACATGCAACGAAAGGTCGGGACGATCTGGCTCGATTTCAAAAGCAGAAAAGTGATCTCCGAACGAGCTTAGTTGCACAATTCGGCAAGACATCTTGGGCGTCCGTGGAAAATTACCACATATCTGGAAACGAATTTCGAATCGACCGCCATATTTTGAAATATGCCTCAATGGCGTCGCTCCTCAAGGATGAGACCGCCCTCGGAGAACCGCCTGAAACCTGCATTATATGGGACGGAAGTAAGTCAATTCAAACCGACAATGACTCCGCTCAGTTTCGGACCACGGATGGTAACGAGCTATCCGGTGTCCGAGAAATAATCGGAGCTATAAAGCCGGGAATACCCCAATTAGAAACATATGGGCGGGACTTTACAGATTCGACGTTGATCGATGAACTTAAAAAGGGCAATTATCCTATTATCGTCCGAGAAGGAAAAACGACTGACGGTGAAGATAGTTTGACGCTCCAAGTCGGACATCCGGGGACAGTAGGATTTTATTCTGAAATAACCGTCCTTCCATCCAAGGGGTATGTTCAATCGAGCGCCTTTATCAAGGTGGGAAATGTCGTCATATCTAAGTCCGATTACAGTGGTTATGTTGAAGCAAGTCCAGGGATTTGGATTCCAACGCGAATCGTACTGGAAAGTAGACGGATTGGTCCGGATGGGGTTCCAATGCCCGCGTCCGAGTTGGAGTTGGTAGCATTGGGTTTGCCGAAAATCAACGTCGCCCTTTCGGAAGACTTATTTCAACCCCCCGCTACGCAATCGACCATTTTTATTTCAGATTTGCGGATCAATAAATCCATATTGGTTCAGAGTGGCGGAGTTGCCAACGCAGCTTCAAATAGTCCACAATGGACATCGTTATCGCCAAATAAGCTAATAACGACGTCGCCGTCTTCCGTGGTCAGCCCCGATCGTTCACAATTACCCTTGTTGCAGCGAGTCAGCTGGACGTACGCCACCATCTTCATTTGTAGCACGTCGATTGCTGTAACTATAGTTATCTTTAGTAATCTTTTCTTGGCGAAACGCCGGCGTGCCAAGAATCGTAAGATATGTTAAATCGTCTTTTCATTTTCGCTGGCATTGCGTTGACTTGTATAATCTTCCTCGGATGGTACAGACTACCACGGCAGATTAAACGCGAAGCGGACAGGCCAGGGCTGGCGGAGCTCGCCACCGAAAATATGGTCTTGGCCTTGGAACCCCGCAACGTAATCAGTTGGGTGCGGCCTCCTCCAGTAAAGCTCAATGTAGGCCCAGACTCCAAAACCACATTTCGGGGGGCGAACTAAAGGTGACGCGAACCTTTA
>PMAK01000161.1 GCA_003153655.1 Phycisphaerales bacterium | reverse complement strand
GAGCAAACCTGACCCCCTTATTCAATTTGACCCCCTTATTCAATTTGAAGCCGTTGATCTCAAGGTAAAGGCCGAACTCACAATGCAGATTCACCACCAAATCAAAAAACTCGAATTGACTCAAGTCAAAGCTGCGGAGCGGTTGGGGGTCAGTCAGCCGGATGTCTCGAAGCTGATGAATGGCCGTCACACGGGTTACTCCGTCGACCGGCTTCTCGCACTTCTGAATGCGCTTGAAGTGGATATCGACATCGTGGTTCGACCGAAACATCACGGGCGTACCATTCGCCCTGGTATCGTTCGAGTCATGGAGGTTGCTTGACCGCGAGGGCGCCAAACTCAGAAACTGCACTTTGAATGCTTCAGCGATAATCGCGCGATTTCAGAAATGCACTGTGACGCGAACCTTAACGACCTATTTTGTTTCCCGGTATTGTTGAGTGTCACCTTTTCTGTCCCGTCCCCTTTTTACTGTCCATGCAATATCATTCGCCGCGTCACGGCTGTTCGCCGTCGCGGAGTTCTCTCAGCGTGCCATCGGGCTCGACGACGTACGTTTTCCGGTCCCTGTCGCCTGAGTTTTCATGAATCACGGTGCCAGGCGTGCTGCAAATGTCTTTCAATGAGAATCGCTCTTCGGGCAGGGGATCGACGGAAATTTGCGTGACCTCGTGAACCGTCGTCCAACTGCCGCCGCTTTCGATGCACTTAGTTGGCAGGTGAAACGGTCGTCCCACCACTGACTGGAAATCCTCGCAGTCGACTATGCGAGCCCCTTCGATCTGTTCGTACTTCCACTCGGACCGGCGCATCGCGTAATTCCATTGCGGGTCGAGATAGAACTCGTCGACGCACTTCTCCGGAAGCTGACGCTGAAATTTGATTCCCTCGATGATCCCGTCCTTGGATTCCTCCGACTCGGCAGTGTGATTTAATTCGATTCTCGCTTTTTCCAAATCCACTTTTTCCGCGCGACGGCGAACCGGATTGTCCGAAATGATCCGGAGCCGGACAAGCTTGCGGCCCTGGAACTCGACCTCGTCGACGTGTATCAATTCTCCGCCATCCTCAAGAGCCTGAAGCACCTTCGACCGAACGGGAGCGTGTTGTTGAAGGTCTATGACGCGGGACGGCATGATAAAACCGACTTCCTCGAAGTAATGCCCGTTCCCATATCTCGCTTCGACGTTTCTGGCGGCCCTTACGGCCAGGGTGTCTCGAATCACCCTTCGCGGTTTTTCGGACCCGTCTACTGAAGATCCGAAAAATCTCTCGCCGTCAAAACTGGATTGGTGAACTGAACTCATTGCGACGTCGCTCTGGTATTTGGATTCGCGCGGCTCTTCTTCGTAACACGAAAAATATTTGCCATCCTGCCAGGAGAGGCGATAACGCCTGCGGGTGTTGATCACGTAATCCGCGAAGTGAGTATCCCGCTTCAACTCCTTTGCGACTTCTTCGACCGTTAAAGCACAGATAACGTGAGATGACCAATCGACGGTGATTGGCATCAATTGCGCCGCGTTCCGGGCCAAAGCGTTGCGAATTTCTTCCGGAAGATCCACGATGAGTCCTCCTCGTTGTAGGGCGGTTGCTACGTCATCCGCCAGTAGAACAAACAACTCTCATTTTAGCATTAGACATTTCGCCTACCAATTGACGGCAAGCGTCCGCGAGACTTTGCGTTTAGGGGCCGTTCGATTCTTCTCGCCGTTTATCGTATAAATCCGCAATGGACTCGCGGAAGCGGATTCTCACCGGCGATACCCCGACGGGCAGGCTTTCCCTGGGCCACTACGTCGGCAGCGTCGAAAACCGGGNNGCTATTTCATCATCGCCAATAAACACGCCTTCACGACTCGGGCGGATAAGCCTGCGGATATTCGGCAATCTGTTATTGATATCGCCACGGATTATCTGGCTGTGGGGATCGATCCGAATCGCAGCACTCTTTTTATTCAGAGTGAGGTGCCAGCGATTGATGAGCTTACTTTTTTCTTTGCGATGCTGCTGCCGTTTAATCGGGTGATGCGGAATCCCACGCTGAAGGATGAGATTCGGGATAAGGGGCTTGGGGAAGAGTATTCGTTTGGGTTTCCGCTGTATGCCGTGGGGCAGTGCGCGGATATTTTGACGTTTCGGCCTGCCTTGGTTCCCGTCGGGGAAGATCAGCTTCCTCATCTGGAAATGACGCGGGAGGTTGCGCGGCGATTTAACCAGATTTATTGCGGCGTGGATTCGCATACCGAGGACAAGGATTATGTGGCGCGGGGCGGGGTGTTTCCGATTATCGAGCCGAAGCTGGGGCGCGTGCGGCGGCTGGTGGGGACGGGCGGGCCGGGGCCATCGGGGGAACTATTGAAGATGAGCAAATCGCTCAACAACGCGATTTTTCTTTCGGATGATGCGGATGCGGTGCAGAAGAAAGTGATGGGGATGTATACGGACCCGAAGCGTTTGCGGGCGACGGATCCGGGGACGGTGGAGAATAATCCGCTTTGGATTTTTCATGAGACTTTTAATCCGGATCAGGCGTGGATAACTGAGCAGCAGGCGGCTTATCGCGCGGGGAAGGTTGGGGATGTTGTCATTAAGCGGAAATTGGTGGAGGTGCTGAATACGCTGATTGAGCCGATCCGGGCGCGGCGGAAGCAATTTGAGGCGCGGCCGGATGATGTTCTGGATGCGTTGCGGAGCGGGACGCGGCGGGCGAATGTTTTGGCGGAGGAGACGCTGACGCTGGCGAAGCGGGCGATGAAGCAGGATTATTTTTCGCGGTCGCTGGGCATTGGGGGCTGATCGGGGGGATTTTGCGGGTTGTGGAACCCGCGGTGCTTTGCACCGCCGCTAAATATTTTTTGGGGGGTTGGGGAGTGTCTTGGTCTTTGGGTTGAGGGGTGGGGATATTTGGGGGTGGGGGATAGTCGCCTTGCGAGCCATATCCGGCATGATTATAGGTTCCGGCTTGCTGCTGCATCATCCAATAGTACGCCTGCTGCGACGCCTGTGATTGTGCGCTGCCGGTGGATTTGAAGGCGATGCTGAGTTTGGCAATCGTGGTGATGCATAATGCCAAGACACCTAGAGATATCAGCAGCGACACAATCGCCATTGGGTTGGCTGCTATTTGGAGAAGTTCGTTGGGCAAACCCATCGCCATGAACAATCCAACCATGCAGTTGAGGATGATTGAGCCGACCGTGGATGCCTTTCCACCCTTGCGGACGAAGAGGGCCAACAACAAAAGTAACCCGCCGGCCACGAGCAACGTCGCTGAGCCGGCGGTTGCCGCAAGCCGGATTTCCTGAACCGGCGTGAGATGTTCAATCGGCGGCACGTTGAATTGCGGCTGGTGAGCGATCTGGTTCAGGATGGCATCGGGCATAAAGACGAGGATGCCGACGCAGGCGCCGCAGAGAAAGATCAGCGTGCCGAGGATGAGCTGCCACATCGCGGCGGCGCGTCCTTCGGCGTATGGGGCGGCATGTGCCCAGGCCGATGTATCGACGATCGGCGGCGAATAGGGCGGAGGCGGATAGGGGTATTGGCTCAAGATGATTTCCTTGTGGCTTCAGGAACGATGGTCGCGGTAGATCGCTCGAGCGTCAAGGCAGAAAACACGACAGCCGCCGCGACGATGGCCGCGGTTTCAACGCGGAGAATTGTTTGCGTGATGCGGACCGGAACGATTCCGGCTGCGTCGAATGCCGCGATTTCGGCGGGAGACCAGCCGCCTTCGGGGCCAATCAGCAGCAGCAAAGCCGGCGGGATTGCATGGGCCAGATCGAAAATCGGCGCGGCGCTCTCGGCCGGTGACAAATGCCACACGGTGGTGTTTTCGTTTCGGGCCTGGTCGAGAATTGTTTGCGGCTCGGTGAGGGCGTCGATCCGCATTACGCCTGTTCGGCCGGATTGGCGGGCAGACTCTTCGGCCAATCGCTGCCAGCGCTGATGCTTGGCTTCGCCCTTGGGGAGGACGACGCTACGCTCGGTTGCGAGGGGGATGAAGCGGTGGACGCCGAGCTCGCTGAGTTTTTCGATCATCCAATCGGCGCGTGTTCCTTTTGGAATGGCTGCGGCGACGATTATTTTTGGGTGGTCCGGGCGTGGGGGATTGAGTTGATCGACCTGGATGGAGACCTGGGCGGCGGAGATGGATGCGATCCGTCCGCGGCCGCTGGCTCCGGAGGCGTCGAAGACGTCGATTTCGGTTCCTTCGGTCATGCGGAGGACATCGCGGACGTGGTGGGCCTGCGCCGTGGGTAGATCGATCCGCCCGATGCGGGCGCGGGGGACGAGTATTCGGCGCATGGGAAGGGATTATCTGGTCACCGATGGTGGTCGGCAACCCGGGTGGTAAGTCCTGTGCGGCTTCGCTCTTTACGTCATCCTGCTTTTCGGGTTCGCATGACCAGGCGTAAACCCTCGGCCACCATTTGGGATCGTTTGAGGTGATTTGCCCGGGCGTAGGCATCGACTTGTTGGAGCAGCCCGCGTTCGATGCTGACGGGTACGATTGCCGCGCCCTGGCCGATTTTGGGTCGGCCGAGGCCACGCTTGATTCGCTGCCATTTTTTGCGTTCCGAGGGGTTGAGCGCGCGTCCTGGCAAGCCTAGACCAAAATTTCCCTTCTCGAATGGCGCGACCTCGGCTTCCTTCTCAGCATCTGAGAGGGCCATAAATCTTTCGATGGGGGATTTTTTTGAGGATTTTTTCTTTTTCACGGCACCACCATCGAATTAATTATATAATATAATCGGGCAACGCAAGAGAAAATTATATCATTTAAGGTGTTTCCGATATTCGGCGCGAAACGATTATCGGACGGGCGGCAGGGCGCGGCGCGTTGCCTCGGGCCCATCACAACGTTATGCTGATATTCAACCTGTCCGAAGATGCGCATGGAGGCGCGGCCTCGAGGAAGGATTCCTATGGCACAGGCACCTGCTGTTGATACCGACGAACTACTTTCGCAACTAGCGGCCAGTGAGATCGATCGTCTATTGGCTGAGGCGGACGGCAAGGGGAGCACCCCTGAACCCGTCCCGGCGGCAGAGTCCGCCGCACTTAATTCCATAGCCGCCAGCACTGCTGAAGCATTGGCTGATGGTCCGGAACGGGCTGCGTTGCTGCAGGCGGCGGGATTTGATTCGCCAAAGGGCTCCGGTGCTGAAATGCCGGATGTGGCGGCTGCCCAGCCGACCGGAGACGAGCGATCCGCCCTTTTGCGGGCGGCGGGTTTTGATTCGTCCAAACCGGCGGCTCCAGCGCCGGAGCCGATTGACCGGCCGCTGCCGTTTATCTTGAAGCCGCTGATATGGATCAATGCTCCGTTGGATGCGTTGCCGGCCGCGGTGCGTCCGATGCTGGGCAAGGCGGGGCTATTGACGATGGCGAATGCCATTGGGGTTTTGGCGTATCTTTACTTTTCCCGCAGGCATTGAGCTGTCACCGCTGCGTGATTGCCTCTAACACTATATAATTGCTGGCTTTATAGTCCGCTCGATTTTTATCGGGCGGCGAGATTAACCTGCCTCATCCGGCGGCCGATATTGATTTTATGCGGTACGAAATACTTGCCTCCCGCGGTAGACGGTCCGGTATGGCGATGATTTACGTCATCATCTCACTGGTGGCGATGCTGAGCTTCTGCTCGCTGGCGGTGGATTGGGGACGGGTTCAGACAGGGAAGACGGAGATCCGCCGCGCCGCGGACGCGGCGGCACGGGTGGCGGCGGCGTTTTTGCCGCAGGGAACCGCCAATGTAAGAACCAACGCGGAAGCCGTTGCGCTTCAAAACAAAGTTGATGGCACGGGGCTGGTCATTCCGGATTCGGGCATAACAATCGGAATCTGGAACAAGAACACCCACACTTTCAGTGGCACGGGTTCATACGACGACGTCACGACATTCCAGGCAGTCCAGGTGACCGCTCTGCGCCAAATTCCGCTGATGTTCGGAGCCGTTGTTGGAAGATCCAGTTGTCAGGTGACGGCGACGTCGGTTGCCGCGCTGATGGCCGTGCAGGCGCCTGCTCAGCAGTTCATCTCGGCGCAGTCGAACCTCTGGCTTGCCGGGGAACCCAAAGGGACGCTGGGCAGCCAGCCCGATGGCGGATACTCCAGTGCCGCCCATCCTTATAAATACGACGTTGCCGGCGATCCGAGTATCGCGTACGGCCAACCTGGTGGCCCCGATAGCGCAGTCGCGAGCAACTATGGCCCAAGCGGCAAGGTCGTATCAACGGACTTTAACAATCAGGAGATCTATAACTCGGTGCGTCAATTCAGCTTGACGGTCACGCCCGGCTCGATCATCCAGATAAACAACGTTACCGGTACCGCAGCCAACGAGGGCGAATTCACAAACGGAACTGGAACGACAACTGCGGACGGCTCCGATAACGGGACGGTTGGCATTTACAGTGACGATGCCGCCACCAATTCCAGCGCCCCCGGATACTCCGGCACGGGGAATGCGAATTCCGCTTCCGATGCAACCGGCTCGGAACATGGGATTGCGAACCTCGCGACACCCATCAATTCGCTTAACGGGCTCTTTCTTGATGCCAATGCTCCGGACACCGAAACCAGCAGCATTCCACCCGGATTGGATTTCAGCACTCAAACCCAGCGTGATTATACGAGCATCGACCCGCAGGTCCGCCAGCCATTTTTCGTCGGCAATGGACAGACCAGCGGAAGCGTCCAGCAGACAATCATCGTTCCTTCCAATGCCACGCGATTGTTTCTCGGAACGATGGACGGCCACGAATGGAGCAACAACGTCGGTGGATTTAATGTCACCATTACACAGTTCCAAGTCCAAATGGTTCATTAGCAGGTGATGGGGCCATTTTTGATCTCAGCAGCCCACGGGATATCTATCCCGTGAGCTTTTTTTTGGCTTGTTATTGGTCGGGTTGGTAGTTCTGGGCGATGGGCATCCGGCGACCGAAGCCGAAGGCGCGGCTGGTGACCTTGATGCCGGGTGCGGCCTGGCGGCGCTTGTATTCGCTTCGATCGATCAGGCGGATAACGCGCAACACCGTCTCTCGATCGAATCCATCGGCGATGATCTCGGCGGCGCCTTTTTCCTCTTCCACATACCGGTGCAGGATCGCATCGAGCACATCGTATGGCGGGAGCGAATCCTGATCGGTCTGATTCGGGCGAAGCTCGGCGCTGGGAACTTTATCGATGCTGCTTTGGGGAATGAGCGGATGGCCGGCCTTCTGGTTGATCCAGCGGGCCAGCTCCCAAATATATNNTCGCTCTTGTTGCCGGTGGTCAGCAGCAGGTGATTGAATTTGTTGCTGTATCCCATGAGCAGGGCGCCGCGGATGCGGGCCTGAATGTTTTCTTCCGTGACATCCGGAGAACGGCCTTCGAAGACGCGGGAGAGGGTCTTTTCGTAGGCCTCGTGTACTTCGTTGATCGGGACGGTTTGCACCGCGATTCCGAGATTTTTCGCCAGGGCCAATGCGTCGGCCACGGAATGATCGGAGCTGAATCGGCTGGGCATGATCAGGCCGGTGACTTTGTCCTTGCCCAATGCCGCGACGGCGAGAGCGGCTGTGAGGGCCGAGTCGATTCCGCCGGAAAGTCCCAGCACGACGCTCTTGAATCCGCATTTTCGGACATAATCTGCCAGGCCGAGCAGCAGCGCGCGATAGATTGATTCGATTCCCTCGCTGGGACGATTCATCGGACCCAAAGATTTTCGTGGTCGGCCGGCAATCGGAACCTCGACGACCATCAAATCCTCTTCAAAGTCCTTCGCCTGCGCGATCACGTTGCCGTCACGATCAAAGACCACGCTATTGCCGTCGAAGACGAGTTCGTCATTGCCGCCGACCTGGTTCACATAAACCAGCGGCTGGCCATATTGGCGAACCTGGGACGAAAAAAGTTCCCGGCGGAATTGGTGTTTCCCAACGACATACGGGCTGGCGCTGGTGTTGATCATGAGCTGCGCACCGGCGTCATGCAGATCGGCGATCGGATTGCGATGGTAAAGCCGGCGTGCAATTAGCCGCTCGTCGTTCCAAAGATCCTCGCAGATGGAGAGGCCCCCCACCACGTCGCCGAGTTGCACGAGATTCTCGCGCTCCTCGGGCGGCCCGGGCTCGAAATAACGGCTCTCGTCAAAGACGTCATATGTCGGCAGCAGCGTCTTAAAATGCCGGCTAACGATCCGCCCGTCGCGGAGCAGAGCCACCGCATTGTGCAGCGGCCGGCCGACCGGATTGGCATTTCGATCCGCGTAACCGACGATTGCGTCGATTCCCTTTGCCTGCTCGGCGATCGATTGCAATCCGCGGAGGTTGTCTTCGATAAACTGCGGCTTGAGCAGCAGATCTTTTGGCGGGTAACCGATTACTGAGAGTTCGGGGAACACGACGAGCTGCGCGCCCTGGGCTTTGGCGCGGGAAATGAAATCAGCCGTCTTGCGGCAGTTGCCCGCGATGTCACCCACGATCGGATTGGTCTGAGCCAGGGCGATTCGCATAACCAAATCCTATTCATTGCCCACAATTTGTCTCCGGCTCTTCCCCTTTTCATATGGTTTTCATCAAAGAAGCCTATAGATTAGTGAAACAAGGGAGCTATTCATGAAACTGCCGCTGACTTTTGTTGTCTTGATCTCGCTTCTGGCGCCGTGGGCTCTGGCCGACGACACCGGAGGATATTCGGTGCTCAAATCGGTGGTCGTGGGCGGCGACGGCGGGTGGGATTACCTGGCTGTTGATGCCGACACCCGTCAGCTTTACATCTCTCGGGGCAGCCGTGTCGATGTCTTCGATGCCGATTCGCTGAAAAAGATCGGTGAGATTCCGGATACGTCGAACGTGCATGGCATCGCGTGGGATAAGGAATCGGGGCATGGGTTTACCAGCAACGGCGACCGCAGCGCGCCATCGGTCACGATGTTCGACATCAAGACGTTGAAGGTGATTAAGAAGATACCGGTCACCGGGCGGCCCGATGGAATCTTTTTTGAGCCGTTCACCAAGCATATTTTTGTGGAGAGCCATTCCGATCCGAATGAAACGGTCATCAATGCGGCGGACGGCACGGTTGTCGGAACGATCGATCTCGGCGGCGAGCCGGAACAGGGCGAGAGCGATGCGAACGGGCATGTCTACATCAATCTGGAAAGCACGAGCGAGGTGGTGGTCGTCGATCCGACGGCGATGAAAGTCACCGCGCGATACAAGCTCGGCGAGGGTGAAGGGCCGTCGGGATTGGGCCTCGACGCCAAGAATCGCCGGATTTTTTCCTGCTGTGGCAATGCGAAGATGGTGGTTCTTGACGCGGATAGCGGTAACATCCTCGCAACGTTGCCGACGGGTCAGGGGACGGATGCGGGGACGTTTGATCCGGACACGATGGAGGCGTTCAGTTCGAACCGAGATGGGACATTGACGGTGGTCAAGGAAAACAGCCCGACGAGCTTTGTGGTGGAACAGAATGTCCAGACGCAGGTTGGCGCTCGGACGTGCGCGCTGGATGCGAAGACGCACAACGTGATTTTGGTGACGGCGAAATTTGAAGCGCCGGCGACGGCGCCATCAGCCGCACCGGCGGCCCAGCCAGCCGAGGGCGGCCGGCGACGGCGACCTCGGATGATTCCCGGGACGGTTACGATCCTGGTGGTGGGGAAATCTTCGTGATATTCGCGGCGAGAATTCACTTTTTCCAGACGCCTAGACTGGCGGCGATGAGGAAGAAGAAGCTGCCGGCGATGTATAGGCCATTGATTAGCGAGGCGGACGATCGGAATGCGAGGATCGCGCCGGCGAGGAAGCACAGGCTGCTGAGGACGTAAACGCGGTTGGACATATTATTGGAACCTCTGAATAACCTCTGCAAGCTATTGGCCGCATGACTGGATGGCCGTAGAGCGTTCACTTTTCGCT
>PMAK01000245.1 GCA_003153655.1 Phycisphaerales bacterium | reverse complement strand
GGCCGAAACCCGCGAAAATCAGCGAAAAGTGAACGCTCTACGGCCATCCAGTCATGCGGCCAATAGCTTGCAGAGGTTATTCAGAGGTTCCTCCAGTGAATCGCTGCCGATTTGCCTCGTCGGCAATACCCGCAACTTCTCGGCGTCTTAATCGGAGGGGACGCGCGAATCGTTAATACGCACGACAGAGGGATCTTACAGAACCTCACAAACAAGGAAGGCGACCCGAAAGGGTCGCCTTGAATGCCCAGGACAGGGATCGAACAATCGCAGATTCCACCGGGAAATCAAGCGATTCCGGAAAAGGCGCTGCAAAAAGCGCTGCAATCGACCCCGAGTTAGCTGAACTATCGGCACAATGGCATAATCTGCCGGCGATCATCAAGGCGGCGATCTTGGCTGTGGCGCGGCAGTATTTGGCGGCAGGGAAACCATGACGGAAATCCTTTGGTCACGAGAGGCGTGAGTTGCTGAAAATTAACTTATGATGGTTTTTATGACGACCGACGAAGCGAAGGCATTGCTCAAATCGGCTACCGGATCAGAAGGCCCCGTCGCCTTGCCGCCAAGCGTTCTCGGTAGCCTGATGCTTGCCGATGTACCTGAGGATGTTCTCATAAACATTGGCGACGTCAAAGACAATGTGATTCACTTGGACTGGAACGGCACCCTTCGAAATCAGGGCGGAAAGTTTATCGGCGAGGCCGATTACACCTTTACGCGGAAGTATTGGTACAACCCCCTTGGGATGGAGCAGTATTTCGATTTGGTGCGCCGGGCTGTAGAAGTGCGCAGCAAAACGCATGGCGATGTCGATGACATCCACTTCGAAGATGATGGTGCGTACATCCAATTCTCCTTCGACATTGACACTAACGCAACCGATCTTGACGCCGCATACCGCAAGGTCAAGGCGGTGTGCGATCAAGTTGACGAGGCCGCCGATCAAGCCTCTGACGATATCGGCAAAAGGATTGCCGAAGTCGCCGCTAGGTTATCTGGTTGGGGGGCAGAGAGTTTGGATTCGTTGGTGAACGCCGTGGAAACGGCGAAGTCCTCAGATGCGAAGGGACGTTCCTTGGAGGAATTGGTGAGTCGGTTGCTGGAGACAGTGCCGGGCTTCAGCGTGACGGGTCGAATTAGAACGGCGACAGAGGAAATCGACATCACGGTTCTTAACGACAGCAATGACGCCCGGTTCCGTCGAGAATCGGCTTTGATCCTCGGCGAATGTAAGAACTGGTCGGGGAAGTGTGGCAAGGACGAATTCGTCGTATTCAGGTCGAAACTCGAAAATCGGAGTCAGCGCTGTACGCTCGGAATCTTTGTGTCGTGGAATGGATTTACCGGTACGGTGACTAAGGAAATGCTGCGTGGGAGCAAGGATGAGTATCTTGTGGTTCCGATGACCGGCAAGGAAATCAGGGCAGCAGTGCGTGACAAAAACTTCTCCGATGTGCTTGCTGGGTGTTGGAGTAGTGCGGTCAATTTCTGATTTGAGCCCCCCATCGCCGCGCGCGTGGGCAAACAGAATTATTCGTCAATGTCGTCGAAAAGACTGCGGGAACTCGGAATTGGCTGCTCGGGTGAATTGACGTCTCCAAACTTGCGGACGGGACGATCTCTTTCGGGTTCTTCGCTAGATTTGTCTGCAATCCAGTCATTTGCCAATTCAATCTCCCGATCAATCGCCTGAATGACTTTACGATTACCGGCAAATGTTCTCTTCAACTGCAAAAAACCATCTAAAAGTGGTTGCATGTGATCGTCTGGAGACCGGTCCGTGTCGTAGTTGCTTTGCCAGTTGCGTCGTACATCGGCAAGATTAGGTACGAGTTCGCGCCGAACCCGGTCATGGAGAGTCGCAAGCTCATCGGGTGTAAAGATGCCTTGAATCCCACGACTCTCTATCGCATAAAAGTCATCACCTTGAATGGTGTATTCAACAACTGTCCTCACAAACCGTTCGCGGTATTCTTCGGGCAAAAGCCCCAGCTGATTCAGCCGAACTGCCAAATCGACCTCGGACACTGCATTCAGGGAAAGGCCAGGCCTCGATACCCGTTCAAACACGTTCTCGTGGCGGCGTAGATACTCTGTCAAAAACTCTACCGAACAGCGGGAGGCTAAGAAATCATCGACGCGATGGCGTGAATGCCAGTCCCGCAACCATGCCGTTTTGTGTTGTGTTACCGAAGCAGTCTCATCCAAACGCCTTAGAATCAAAGGAAAGAGCGTCTTTGGCAGGATCACAGCCTTTTCGAGTCCAACTTCTCCGCAAGTTATTTGTCCGAGTAATTTGTCCAGTGGAGCACCGCGGACATAAATGCCAAGCCATTCTGGACGGCGAAGCAAAAGCGCCGCGTAGGCGTCACCTATAGTCGGGTGCTTGAACCGCCAAATCGCATTCCCTTCGAGATTGACGAACTGGACAAGGCTGCCGTTAAGCGAATCTAGCGCCGTAATGCATTTACCCAGACCGCTGCCGAGTCTTTCGAGCGCTTCTCGTTCCGAATCCTCCAACTCAACGGGACTTTCAAGAGAGCCATCTCTCATGTAGATGAGAGCGAGAGCTGCTTTGCTATCGGCATCCAGACCAGTTATTACCTCTTGAAGAAATCGTTCCTGTTTGTTCACAAAATCATTTAGTTCGGCATCCGTCAGCGTCAATCCCTTGGTAAACACTGGGTCAGATAGTCGTCGGGCAGTCTCGGGTACGAACCGCGAGTGATTGGCTATGTAGATCAAATGAGGCTTAATCGCTTTGCGAAATGCCCGCTTCTGTTTCCCAAGCTTAATATGGTTGTAAAGAATCTGTTGCTTTTCCTCAGTTGTTAGGTCGCGAACGTCGATCACGACCTGACTTTCTTGAAATAACGGGAACGCTCCCTCCTTCAAATCATTTCTCGCGCGGTTGTAGATATAATCACGAGATGTCATCACAATCTTGGCCCCTTTGCGCAGCATTGCGCGAACCTGGGGAAGCGCGTGATTCCATTCATGCACCAAAGACGATTCGTATTGCAGCACGCCGAAGGCATCATCGATCCAAAAGAACTGCGAGGGCTCATCTGGGTTCCATCGTTCAACTATTTTGTGAGCGGTATCCAGCTTGAGCGTTGACGCGCCCCATTGATCGAGCGCCCCGACGGAAAGCATTGCGGCAATCGTTGTCTTTCCAGCGGCTGGCTCCCCAACCAAAAGCACAAAACCGTGCTTGTTCAGCGCCTCAGCAGCGCGGCGATATGCGGCCGTTAACACGACTTTCGAAAGCTCTTCCCTAAGGGAAGCAAGCAACGCCTTAGCTTGCAAGTACGCCCGCTCATCCAAAATTTGGCTCAGGTCGCCCAAGCCGTATATTCTTGGCACCAGCATACGTAGCCGCTTGTTTTCTTTAATTTGCTGGCATATCCAGGTTGACCCGAACGACCGA
Source organism: Phycisphaerales bacterium (assembly GCA_003153655.1). Classification (GTDB taxonomy): domain Bacteria; phylum Planctomycetota; class Phycisphaerae; order Tepidisphaerales; family Tepidisphaeraceae; genus PALSA-1353. The sequence continues at coordinate 12,710 of PMAK01000245.1, read as the reverse complement.
AAATGCTCTACGCCCGCCGCCTTAAAGAGGTCTTCTAAACTTTCAGTAGTTGCCCCCGAGACTCCGGCATTCGTCATAAGAATATAGGAGTCGCAGCGACCCGCCTTGACCAGTTGACGCGCCTTTTCCACTTCATCAGCAATATCTGACTTCCCCAATGTCTTATCGCGCTTGCTCGTGAATTTGCACTGAATGACGAAGCGACCGCTTAGAGATTCACCCTTCACAGAATTCCAAGTCCCAGCAAACGCGCCATCCTTTCCAGCATCTGACGAATCCAAGAAAGACTCAACGGTCTGGCCAAGAATTTCGCGCGTTATCGTCAAACAAAGCTGCTGAAAACTGTGCCATCCGAGGTTGTGGAGGTCGTAGGTATCCGACACGGCGATTTCTCTTGGTCAAAGCATCGAGCCATTTTGCCCGCTTACTCCTTGAATTTCTTTATCGTGCGATCGCAATTGCCTTGAATCAGTTTGGCAACGGCCAGGGCAACGGGAAGGTCTATTGTCACCGTCGGCATCTTCGACAAGATCAGCTCCGCCAGTTCCGAAACGCGGCGCCTGACCATCGGCTTGGCAAGGCCAGCCTCTTCCGCCAAGGTCTCAAAATGTTTCACGGCGACCTTGGCGGATAAATATTCACCGCCGATCTTCATCGCCATTTTCGGCGAGAGTTCCGGATAATAGCTGGTGCTGAGCAGATCATAGAGCGGCGCAAGGCGAGTCTGCCCGCCCGTGTACAGGAATGAGAAATTTTTCCCGTGCGCGTCGTGGTTGCCGATCAGGAAATTGAAAATCACCGCATCGAGCAAGCCTTGCAAGTCAATGACCGGAGCGGAAGACGCATCGCGTACCAACGCGAAGCATTGCTTGAGCGAAGGTCCGCCCTCGGCCTGATATTTGTTTTCCGGGACGATACTAAGCGCCTGGCAAAAGTCCTCCTGATGCTCGCGCTTCAAGGTTTGAGTAGCACGGGAAGCGCCCAATGAAGTGGTCCGGTCATACCGCTCGACGAGCACGTAGTCGATGCCTTCAACCTGGCCGGTTTCCGCATGGGCCGCGTCCATGCCGATCGCGCGGGCCAGCTTCATGCAAAAGGCTTCGTTGAAGACCACGCCTTCAAATCGTTCGATGGCTGGTTTGAGGATGTGGGTGCTGGGCGCTCCCCCAAGCGGGATCGAGATTTTGTTTCCCGATACATGCACCGCGATTTTGTCCTGTGCCCCAGCGAGGGAAAGACGGACGCCTTCATCTCCCGCCATGAGCGGCCGGCGCGGCAACGCCTTCAGAATCTCGGCCAGTTCCTTGTCCGTGAGAGCGCGGTAATTGTCTTCGCGTCCCGGGAGTTCCGTTCCCGCTGGCAGGAACGTCACGGCTCCGGCACATTCACCGCCGATCCGCTCCAGCATCGTATAATCGTTTCTGGCGCTGATCCCAAGATTCTTCGCAATAATCTCGCGTTTGCTTTCCTCCGGCAGAATGCCGGCGAAAAATCCCCGGCATTCGTTTCGGTTGAAATGCTTTTTGGTAAGCGGCAAAGAGTGTGACAGAGCGATTGCCGCCGGGTCTTTCAGCCATGTTTCGGCGTAATCAAAAGTGATCTGTCCATGCTCGTCCTGGACGAGGTTGCCAACCAAATGCCGGTGTAGATAAACATCGAGTTTGCGTTTCATGGTCTAACCCTTTCCCCGGCGCCCCTGCCGGCTGGTAGGGTCAATTGCATCGTGATACCCAGCGTATGCAGGACGGTCAGAACCTTGCCGATCTGGCAAGTGGATTTGCCTTGTTCCAGTTCAATAATGAACCGCAGCCCGGTGCCGGATGTCAGAGCCAGATCCTTCTGCGTCACGCCCAGGGTCTTCCGTGCCTTCTTGACGAGCTGGCCAATTTGCTCGGGAGTGTATTTCATCGGAGTTTCTCTCAATGTTACCGTACGGTAATATTATCGGCTTCATATTGGGCAAATCAAGCAAAAGGTTCCCGATCGAGAACTATTATCGTCCTCGGCAACGAAATCGTCGCAATGATTCCCGCTCGGGAATGATGATGGTTCCCGCGACATTGCACACCTTGCATCCCTGTTCGACATCGTCATGGTGGAAAGTAGCGCAAAAGACGATGTACAATGTCCGAGAATTTCACTCAAATCGTCTATTTCAACGTGCGTTGAAAAGCTCAATTGGATATTGACTATAGCCGATTTCACTAATATGATATATTTCAACGGATGTCGAAGATGAACATTTCAGTGAAATCACTCACGGAAAAATCATTGATTCAGCAGGCGGAAGCCGCGATCCGTACATGCTTGGCGGACATCCCCTTCAGCAAGATTGATGAGGTCGTTGTCGAACGGGGAACCGACGACCGCCGCGACCTAGAAATTTCTGCCCGCTTCGGAAAACTCCGCAAGCGGCTCATCGTCGAAGCAAAGAGCAGCGGTCAACCGCGCATCGCCCGGCAGGCCGCGACGAATCTACGGCTGCTTCGCCAATCTTCTCCGTCCATCTACGGTGTTTTCGCCGCGCCCTTCATCACTCCCCAAACCGGCGAGCAACTTACCGAGCAAGACATCGGCTACGTTGATTTTGCGGGCAACTGCCGCCTTTGCTTCGACTCCGTCTACATTCGCCGCGAGGGACGAGCAAATCGTTTCACTGAGAAGCGGGACCTGCGCACATTGTATTCACCGCGCGCTGAGAGTGTGTTGCGTGTGCTGCTGGGCGATCCGAAGCGCTCTTGGAAGGTTCAGGAATTGGCGACCGCCGCCGGCGTCAGCTTGGGATTGGTCTCAAACGTCAAAGGTTTGCTAGAGGCGCGCGAATGGCTGGCGTCCGGCGAGGGCGGCATGAAGCTCGCCCAACCTCGAAAACTTCTCGACGAATGGCGTCGCGTCTACCGGCTCGACCGCAGCCGTCGATATGATTTCTTTACCTTGGATTCAATCACTACCATCGAGCAAAAGATCGCCGACGCCTGCAAACGGCAATCGTCCCCCTATGCACTGGCGGCATTCTCGGCAGCGGCGCGATATGCGCCGGCCGTTCGTTACCAGCGCGTCTTTGCCTATGTGGATATGGATATCGACGGCCTAGCCAAGACGTTGTCGCTCAAGCCGGTAGACAGTGGGGCCAACGTGACGTTGATGGAACCGTACGACCGGGGCGTATATCTGGACAGCCGGGAGATCGAAGGCTGTAAGATTACTTCACCGCCGCAAACCTATTTGGACCTTTTCATCCTGCGAGGCCGCGGCGAGGAAGGCGCTGATTTCTTGTTGAGTAACGTCATGGAGCCTGCATGGTAGGCCGTCGCATCGACTATCCCGATCTGGCCACGGAAGCCGCGCGCATGGTGATGTTGGAATTGGTGCGCATCCTAGGCGAATACAAAGATTCGATGGCCATAGTCGGCGGCTGGGTGCCGGAATTGCTGTTTGCCAACGCCCAGCCCAAGCACGTCGGCAGTATCGACGTGGATATCGCGCTCGATCATCGCACGATCGACGCCGATGTATACCGGACGATACGCGAACACCTGGCCAGACATGGTTACGAAGAAGGGTCGCAGCCGTTCATTTTCTTTCGCACTGTGACGGTCCGCAGCCAAGCGGTTAAAGTGCAGGTGGATTTCCTGGCGGGCGAATATCAGGGCACGAGCAAGAGCCACCGCCATCAAGCCGTGCAATCTTTGAAGGCCCGCAAGGCGCGCGGCAGCGACCTCGTATTCAAAATGTCCGAGCAGATCAAAATCGAAGGCCACCTTCCCAGCGGCGCCGCCGATTCAGCCGTGGTCAAAGTCGCCGGCGTCATTCCATTCATCGTGATGAAGGCGATGGCGCTGGCAGATCGCCTCAAGGCCAAGGATGCGTGGGATATGTGGTTCTGTCTGACAAACTTCGCCGGCGGCAACGTCGCGCTGGCTCTTGCATTCCAGCCCCACCTCCACAACAAGTTGGTGCAAGAAGCTCTGACAAAGATCGCCGACAAATTCAAATCGCCTGCCTACTTCGGCCCCCAAGCGGTCGCGGATTTCGACGATCTCCCGCCAGGCGATGACCGCGATCTTCGAATCCGGGATGCCTTTGAACGGGTCGATGATTTGCTTCGCAGGCTTCAGGTGCGGTAGTCCGCGTATCAGTGAATTCGGTCCTTCAATGAACGTCTACCGCTGTGATCGACAACGCCCGTCGAATCCGCCGAAGCAGTTCCTTCTCATTCTTGCGCGAAAGCTCGTGTTCCCATACCCGAAAAACCCGCCAGCTTCGTGCTTGAAGAGCGCGGGCGACCAGCTTGTCCCGGCGTTTGTTTCCTGACAATTTGCGTTCCCAAAACTGTTGGTTGTTCACTGGCATGTTCGAGTGTTTTGGACAACCGTGCCAAAAACACCCGTCCACAAAAACCGCCAATTTCAGTTTGGGAAAAGTAAAATCTGGCTTGCCAAAGATCGCATGGTTTCGCCTCCAGCCCGTGATGCGTTGGCGACGGAAAAACCGCATCATGGCCAGTTCTGTCGCCTTATTTCCACTGCTTCGGATGGCCGACATGACCCGTGATCGCTCGACTTTGGTGAATACATCAGGCATTTGTGTGAAGCAGAGCGGCAGCCGAGAACAATTCAACCAAGGCGCGCACATTCTTATATCGTCGACCTCCCGGACCTTTCAAATCCGCCCAGCTTCGCATTGCATAGGAACGGACCTCATCACCTCGATGCCTGGCCAACCACTCTCTCCCGGCGAGGGCTTCCAACTCTCCCAAAGTTCTCGGATCATCGATAAACTTAATTCGGACTCGCTCCCAGTCTTGGGCGACGGTGTCCAGTTCGGTTGGACTGGTGAGAAATGGACTATCAGCCCACTCGCTTTCCCAAGCTGACGCAATTGCGATATCACACCCTTTGAAGCCTTCCCAGCACTCTGCTTTTTTTGACCATTCTCCGACGTTGCCACTGGTTTGTGTAAGGTGCAGGTACGCGGATTGACAGACAGCCTTTATCATTTCTTGAGTCACGGGTTGAATACGCTGCTGATCCCAGATACGGACAAGATCTAGCCGGTGTTGGGAACGCTGCGCCAACCACGCGATTGCGTACGCGACCGTGTTTGCGCGATATCCATCCAAAGCCAGCGTGGAGAACAGCTTCTCGGCAGTACGGAATAGGATTGCCTTGGCGACCGTATATTTGAAGTAGTTCAAGTCAACTGTCGGCTCGCCGTCGTCCTCCAATCTCTCCGCAAATGCCAGAAAGCATTTTTCGGCGCCACGGCAAACAATGTTCGGTAAGCCAAGCCATACATGATCGTATTTGGCGAGATCCGTCTTTGTGAATTTCCGTTCTGGCGGATTGCTTTCCGCCCAATCCTGCTGCCGCTTCGGCGTTCCTTGTCGCGCCTTGTCATCGAGATAGGAACCCCGAGCACGCTCGTAATACCAATGCGTGCCGCGATCCATGCCTGATATCGGCGGGGTCCAAACCGTGCGGGAGAGATTTTCCAACTGACGATGGAACTTCCCGCTTGCGGAAAGGTCCGCTCCGTTCACCTTGTTCTGGCTGTTCGCATACTTCGAAATCAGTGGCACGATTTCCGTTACTGTTTGAGGGTCGCTCAAGACAGTTAGCTTCACCTGCACGACCACCTGCGAGATGTCAACTTTTTCCTTTTTTAACGCGTGGAAAATCGAGGCCGTGGTCTGGCCACCGTTCACGATCTGGAAGTCGCTTACACGCTCCAGACGGACTTGCCCATCCTTGCCAGATTGCAGCGCCACCTCCGCCGCGGTGCAGCACAGACCATTGTTGTAGGCGAGAAAACGGTGTGGCTCTTCACGTAATGTTTGCTGAAGTCCCTTATTGATTTTGCCCTTGGCCTGCAGAAAAGCCCGCACATTCCGTTCGAGTAGTCGCTGACCATGTTCGCCATAGATGCGAGCCAGCAATGGTGCCGGGAAAAACGCGAGGAATGTTCGATATTCCCCCGTGCCGTCGGCCATCTGGAGACACGGTATCGATCCATCGTAGTTATTTACAAAGTCGAGTTCGATTACCTCGCGATGCCCGACGTGCAAACGGCTCAATTTTTCCAGATCCCACAGCACATATCGCACTTCGAGCCCCGCAGTTGCTCTTGATCGATGGCTGCGGACTTGACCACTCCGTCCGTCAGAAGGAACAGGCGCACTGTTGTCAACGTGTCTTGAGATTCGTGAATGCGCCTCGCAGCCTCAAATGATTCATGGGACTCCTCCAACTGTACGTGAAATCCTTCGCGTGCGCGCCGCAGAAAGCCGCGCAAGAGTTTGAAGTGGTCTGCGACGGCGTTACGAAGGACAGCCTCCGACGCCACGAAGCCGCGCCCTATCCTGCGCTTACCAGCAGCAATTGGGCCTGCACCCGTACGCACTGCGATCAAATTTCGCTTTGAGCAACGTCGCGCCGACAAGTGCGCGGCGTTTGTTCTCCGCGATATTGATGCCGTACATGTGATGGTAAGGCGTTCGGATGCGGCTACAACGTCGCAAAACCGATTGAGCTGAGGTATTCAAACGTCGGATCGTAGTATTCCTGCTTGCGCGTATGGTCGGTGCTCTCGCCGTTGGGCACGACAATCACCATCCCCTGCCGAGCGCGGGTGAGCAGAACGCGATACGCGTTCTTGAGATATTTCTGTCGGTCGGTCTTGTGGACGCGGTTCCAGTGGTCGCCGACGAACTTGTAGTGCGCCCAACCATTGCGGACGCGGCGGAAGTCCGCATCCCACGTTACGCAGGCCCAATCAACTTCCAGGCCCTGCACGCGATATTCGGTCGCGGCATCTTCGAGATAGAACGACGAGCGCACGTCTTCTTTCCCGTACAGGAACCACTGGACGGGATCGACCTGAAGCCGCACATCGATCGCATGCGGTTTTAGCCGGTACGCGTAAGAGGACGCAAGCAGCCCGTATCGTTCATTCCCGCGCGCCTTCTCTCGCACCCACTGCTTCGCCTTGCCAAGATCGCGCGTCATGAAGATCGGGTAGCGCTCGCGCAGTTCGGCGAGCGTTCCCGCAGCCGCCGCTTCGTTCAGGTCCAGCAATTGCTTGACCAACAGCGACACATTCTCGGCGCGGAAAGACCGCATCGAGACGCTCAGGTGCAACTCATCTTGTATTGTCACGTTCGGTAGTGCTTTGGCTTGTTGAACCAACTGACCAGCGCCGTACTCCGAATCTGTCAAGCGCGACGAGATGTACAATCGCCACTGCGGGAAGGATTTCGCTAGCGCGTCGAGCCATTCGCTAATTCCCGCTTCGCCGGTGTTGATCTCTTGCCCGCCTCCGACGAGACATACAATCACGGCCCAATCAGGTTGTCGGTCGAGGCATGAGATCAGGAATTCCGGCTCTGACATCGCCCAGTCAGCTTTACCGTGTTTCTGCATGAACTTCGCCGTTTGCCGAAGGTCCCAAGCTCGCTGAGCCTCGTCGAAGATGGCGACATGCTCGATCGGCGGGCGATTCATATCCTCGAGGCACTCTTTGCGAAAGTGATGCACGTTTTGAATGAACGCTTTCACCTCGCTGCGCGCCTTGCCAATCCTGATGCGCGTGCCCTTCTCCTTAAGTCTCCGGACTTTGTCCGCGGCGAGGGCTTCTCGCAGCACCGCGACGAGCGGCCCATTGCCTGACAGAAAAACGCTGTAGAGCTCAGAATTCGGGTCAAAGTGCTGCGTGGCGATGTCCAGACCAACGAGGGTCTTGCCCGCGCCGGGGACGCCAGTGACAAAGCAAATGGATTTCCAACTGTTGGTTTTCGAAGCCTTTATGATTTCGTCAACGGTGTTGGAAGTAACCGCAAGATTGTCGGCACCGGCTTCCTTCTTCGAGATTTCCTCCACCTTGTGACCACCGTAGAGCGCCATCGCGGCCTCAATGATCGTCGGCGTTGGATGGTAACGGCCCGCCTCCCAAACCCTGCGGTCGATCGATTGTCCTTGTGCAAAGTCCAACACACGGCGAATCACATCACCTAGAGATTCCGTCGTCGCCTCCATCGTGCGCATGACGTTGTCGCCGTGCGCGGTGTACCCTATCGACGTTTTGGCGCTTTCTGCGCGCGTCGGAACGACGATCGGCGCAATGGGAAGTGCGTGGCTTGTCTCGTGGAAATTCTTTAGGTCGAGCGCGTAATCTGAGGCCTGGTCGAACGCGGATGCTGTGAAATCCTCCTCACCTGTCTTGAACTCAATGACGAAGATTACTGAGCGAATGAGTGCAAGGGCATCGATCCGGCTGCCGAGACGGGGAATCGCATACTCAAAATAAATGGCGCCCTCGTCCCGGTAGGGCACAAGAATCTCTTTCAGAAGTGCAATCTGTTCGAGCCAAGCGTCCGTCTGCGAGGTTTCAGCGCTCCATCCATCGGCGCGCGCGCCTCGAACGAGCTGTCCAAGAATCTCGTCAGGCGACCTGGCGAGGAACTGAGTAATCGTATCCGAGTAGTAGGCGCGGTTCATTCCAGTGCAGATTCATAGTCGCCGGGTGATGTCTACGCAATCCGGCGGAACATCGACTAGCGGTTTCATCGCCAAATCTTCTTGTTCCGCTCGCACTCGCTGCCGATCTGAATACTGTCGAAATGGGCATGCATAAGATTCTCAAAGTGGCGACCAAGCACCGTTCGTCAAATAGTGGATTTCCGAGCAACCCGCGTAACCACATCCAAAATCATCCAACGGCGCGAAGGCGCGTTGTGAGTCGCAGTCATCCGATAGTCCTTCATAATAGACTTCGCCATCCACATCAAGTAATCGGAAGCGGTGCTTAAGTTTTATGTTCTTTGCTTCAATGAAGTCACAGCTGGACGTGCCAACTTTCTTGCCATTCTCAATCAGGTCATCTGTGATTTTCCACATGGTTTTGCCTCCGTTGAGAAGATTTTTATGGCTTTACTTTCAGTGGCGGCACAGCGATGCCAATGACGCGAAATTGGTGCGTGCGCGCTATGGGGAACGCAAACCAGTCGGGGAAGCTTTGCACGCGGGCAGCTTCGCGCGGCGTGAGCGAGCGGGTTTGCGTCGGGTGGATGAACATCAGGCCATCTTTGCTCAGATGGGCGACGATGGTTGAGCATGGCTCATTCCGATGTTGCCGTGTGTATCGGTCCTTGAAAGTTTTCTTGTCGTACGGAAACTCGAAAATCTCCCCCCGTTTCATTGCTTCCGCGCAATGTTCGCCCTCGCGAAGTCTGGCGAAATCGCGCAGATCGCGTTCGCTGTGGGGACGTGCGCGGTGCGCCGTGAGTTTGGCAGCACGCCGCACTTCCAATGTTTCATATAGGTAGCGCCGGCCGTACTTGGCGATGTGCGCCTTCCGTCGCTCCATGTCGTAATCGGTTTCCTCTTCGCCGCTGCCAGCGCGGACTGCCGGCAAATCGCCGATCGCCTCGCCGAGTGACGGCTGCCTCGTTGCACGCGGGGCAGGTTCAAGTTCACTGCGGAAATACTCGGGAAGGTCAAGTCTGGTGCCAATGATGAGCTGGCGCTGGCGTTTCTGAGGCACACCCAGTGCAAACGCTTTTTCGATTTGCGGATGCACCCGATAACCTTTGGCCCTCGCCTCCTTCTGAACCTTCGCAAAGTATTTTCCGCCCGCCGCTGATCGAATCCCCAGGACGTTTTCCATGACAAACACTTTGGGACGGAAGAAGCCAACATAACGGAGAAACTCCAGATAAAGATGGCGACGAATATCCTCGACCATTCGGGGCCCATTGTTCGCTCCGTCACGCTGCCGAACCGTCGAAAAACCCTGGCATGGCGGCCCGCCGACAATCACGTCCACTTCGTTGGTAATGATCAATTTCGCCAATTCGCGCGGGGGAAACTTGGTCAGATCCCTTTGCAATACCTGCGGAACGTCCGGGAAATTCCTTCGAAAGACGGCGATGGCTTCCTGGTTGAAATCGATCGCGGCCAGAACGGTGAACCCAGCGCGCTCCACGCCCAGGCTGAAGCCGCCGCAACCACAAAAAAGGTCGATGCACGTAAATCGCTTCATCGAAAACAGTTCTCCCGTCGTGACGGGCATCTTATCAGATGCGAGGTGCTGTACCCAGAAGCGCGAGAAGCGGCGGTAGCCCGCCGCCTGATCCGATCGCAACATCTTCTCAAACCCGGCCGGGCGCTCCGTTCCCCGGCCGGGTTTCTTGTTGAGTGTCAGAATGGATTGAACCAAAATGGCTGAGGATGCAATCGGGGCTTGCGAAGCTTCCTGGCGCGGTGGACATCAGTCAGATGCCATTGGAATAACCCTTCGGCGTCCGATGGATCAGGCGGCGTGATTTCCCGATCACCGCGCTGCCGACGATCACGCCGGTGGGCAGCAGCGCGCCCGGCTCGATCATTCCCACCCGTTCGGCCAGTTCGAGCATCCATTTCGGCGGCGTGGCGACTCGCAGGTCATCCGATCAGATCGTCCTGAGTTTGTCGAAGGGCGCCTTAACGTTGCTCGCGTAGATGTAAAACCGCTCGCCAATGATCCGCGTCGGCCGCGTGCGATACTCCGCCGTCTTGATCCCCCGCAGGATCAACTCGGCGTAGGGCTGGCGGATGGAGAGGGCTCGCATTGTCCATTGCATCGGGAGGAATGAGCTACGAATGAACGCTGAGTGGCGATATTTGATATCTTTAAAGTTCGACTACTTGGAAGCCGCGGCCAATAATGATGTAAGCAAGCCAATTGTTTTCAGAATCGGTTGACCAATGTCTTTTACCGCGGTCGCCGCATCTTTCAATCCTTCGACACTGAGCTGCCACCACTTCGTTCTGGGCTTGGCACTGGTGATTTCCTTTGTCAGGGTTTCAAGATCATTGGCTGCAGACTGAGCTTTCTCTGCGTCGAGCTTCGGTACAACTGCACCGACTTCCGACGCGAGCTGCTCTAAGAGCTTTTTCAATTTGGCGTTAGTCTTAGAATCCTTCACACGATTGAAGCTGTCACGGATCGAGTTGGCGACAACCAAATCCCCATGAATTACAGTACCGTCGCCTAGTTTGACGCTGATGGACATGACGTGCTCCTGATTTACGTGATCAATACGGTCCGCGAGCTTCGCGCCTTCAAAATGCAGGTTCTCGATAATTGTGCGATCAAATCTTTTTTCGACGAGTCGTTGATAGCTTAAAGGCGCATCCGACAGTGTCGGCCGTTGCTCGTCAAAATTCGTGATAATCCGGCCATTGTGTTTGGTAGCGTATTGTTCTAACCAGGACGCCGCCTCGTCCACGTCCCTATCGCCACCTGCGGCAAACTGAACAAACGTGTACCGGGGATCAAACGACCACGACGGTTGGCGCTTGGCCTTCTTTCTGCTCGATTTGCCATCGTCGAACAATACTACGGGGCTCAAGACAATCGGAGATTGGTCACTATGCTTTTTGGAAACGCCTTTGATCTTATCCACGAAAATGAGCAAAGGCCGAGAGTGATGAACCGCCCGAGCCACGTCTTCTAGCTCGGCATCCTGAAGATATCGCACCTGTCCTGTTAGGATCGCAAAATCTCCCCACGCCATGTTACTGCCAGATATAAGCGCATCCGGGATAGCTAGTGGAATTCCGCCTGCACACTGAGCGCCTGTGACGCCAGTAGCAAGCCAACAATCAGTATTGTCAATCCTGCGAGGGCGCAAACGAATGGTGCCCATCCCACCTTCTTCAATGAGGGACATTTTCGACGCGGGATTGACGATGCGCCCTAGGACCGGATCGTCTACCACCTCATGATGTCTCCAAGAAAACCCTCTCGCTCTGATGCCGCGATGGGACCAAAAAACGCCGGGCGCTCTTGGGAACCAGTCGCTAATGCGGAATTTATTAAGTTGTACGGTCGCGAACGGCAAGGTTCCGGACTCTGTCCAAAATGCGCGCTCATCATCAAAGACGACGTGCTTGCCATTGCCAGGTTTTGTGCGCGCGTAGAATAGTGGTGCAGCATGCTGTTCAAGAAACAAACCAGGTTCTTGCGCACGGGCGGCAGCCTGCGCACCTATCTGATCCCAATGTTCTGCGTCACGTGTTGTTGGATATCCGAGCAGGTTCTTGGATGGGCTGACAGAGGCTCTAGGTGGCTTGGATAGCGGTTTGCGGGCACCTATGTGCGGTCGGACGACGTTGCCTTTGTTCCGCGTCTTGCCCACGTAGTCCTCGCTGGTCAACCCACATATGCCGTGCGCAATTTTATTCTGACATTTGAGTCGACGCAAGGATCTGAGGCCGATAAGGGGTACGAACTGCGCCGGTGAGGCGCCGCACACGCGGACTGCTACGATAGTCGAAGTCGGTCACGCAACTCCCTTCCTCCCCGCGCCGATCGCGGCGTGACCGGCGCAAAAACAAACCCCGCGGCATCGTGCCCGCAGGGTTTTGATTTCAAAGTCGCGGGTTGAAAAAGGGGGGGGGAACCTTCTTCGGGGGATCCCGCGACGCCTGTTGATGCTATCTTCTTCGCTCTACCCGTCAAGCGATGAATGACTCGTTTTGGTTGACCCATCTGCATTTGAAAACGCTCGCAGCAGAACCTGTGACGTTCGGCTTTCCAAGTCGCAACGGGATGAAATCTTCATTCAAGAATGCGAATGCAGGAGAGAGGGCCTCCAGGTCCGGCCCTCTCTCCCGCACCCTCTCACCTGGCCCTAAATCCGTTGAGTGTGCTGTCGGAAACAATAAGGA
>PMAK01000076.1:763-26928 GCA_003153655.1 Phycisphaerales bacterium | reverse complement strand
GCCGCCCAACCGTCAGCGCGATCAATCCCGCCGACGGCATCCCCCCGCAGGAGTTGCTAACCCTCGCCGCATCCGTTGAACAATTCAGCGCCCATCCCCTCGCCAAAGCAATCGTCGCCAAAGCCCGCGAAGGCGCCGCAACCCTCACCGAGCCAAAATCCTTCACCAGCCGTCCAGGCCTCGGCGTAGTCGCTGACATGGACGGACGAACCCTCATCGTCGGCAACGCCGCGCTCCTCGCCGAATACCACTCTGCTCAACTCCAGTCACCAGACACCGGAACAATCGTCCACATCGCCGAACTAATCGGCGGCAACCTCCGCTACCTCGGATCAATCTCCCTCTCCGATGCGATCAAGCCCGATGCCAAAGCAGCCATCGCCGAACTGCACCGCATGAACCTCCGCACAGTTCTCCTCACCGGCGATACCGCCGCATCCGCTCAGTCAGTCGCCTGCGAAGTTGGCATCGATCAAATCCAGGCCCACGTATTGCCGGACGGGAAAGCCCGTTACATCCAACAGCTCCGAGACACAGCAAGCAACCACCCAAAACCCATCATCGCAATGGTCGGCGACGGAGTCAACGACGCCCCAGCCCTCGCAACCGCCGACCTCGGCATCGCCATCGGCTCCGGCTCCGACGTAGCCAAAGAAACCGGCGGCATCATCCTCGTCAAAGGCAATCTCCTCGGCGTCGCCGACGCCATCCATCTCTCCCGCGCCACCATGCGAATCATCCGCCAAAATCTTTTCCTCGCCTTCGCCTACAACGTCCTCGCCATCCCCCTGGCCGCCTTCGGCTTGCTAAATCCCCTCATCGCCGCCGCCGCAATGGCCCTCTCCGACGTCACCGTCATAGGCAACGCCCTCCGCCTCAGAAACCACGGCAAAAAATAAAACGAAGTTCCTATGCAACTGTCGCCGAAGGCAGCATTTCAACCGACTTCGCCGGCAAAATGCCGTCCGGAACTTCAACGGGCAAGCCGACGACTCCAACCGCGGCCGCGCCCGTTATATTCGAGAAAGCGAAGCCGGCCGTCACAAAAACCACAACCGAAAATACGCTTCCCCCAACTTTTCACTCGAACAACGACATCAAGCCGTGTCATTCCCCAATTTGTACTGTTCTACTTATAAAAAAAACCCTTAACCCAACTTAAATTTGGCTCTTGACGCGACCGGGCAGGCTCGTTCCAATACCGCCCGACTTTTGCCAAGGTGGCCGTTGCTGCCTGGAGCGCAAAATGTCTGTGCTTCAGACGTGGATGTATCTATGAGCTTGCAATCAAATCAGGGCGGTCAGGGAGCCAGGGCTTTGAAAACCTTAACGCGGATGGGCCTGGTCGCCCCGCGACTCGGAACCTCAGATTTCTGGTGGCTCGAATCGCTCGGCCTCGCCCCCGAAGCCGCCAAGCGCAAACCGCGCGAGCCCGAAGAAGAAAAAGAGGATAAAGAAAAGGACGACGACGCCGAGGACGCGGACGAAGTAGAGGACGACGACGAAGAAGACGAAGTCGAAGAAGAGGTCGAAGGAGACGAATTCGAGGAAGAAGAGGACGAAGAAGACGACGACGATGATGACGACGAGGACGAAGAAGACGAATTCGATAATCCGGATGACGACGACGATTTCGATGACGATGACGACGAAGAAGATTTCGACGACGACGAATAATCAAAACTAGAAACAATCGCGCGGCCTGCCGACTTCAGTCGGCAGGTTTCACCCCATATCCTTCCCACCCCGGTGCGCCTTAATCTCCGACCGGTGCCGTTTAGATTCCAGCCGCCGCCTCCGTGAACCAGCCGTCGGTCGTGTCTTCCGATGTGGCTTAGGCTCCTTCTTCGCCTGAACGATCAGTTCCCGCAATCGCTCAAACAACTCCCGGCGATTCCCCTCCTGCGTCCGCTCCGTCTCGCAAACCAAATGCAATTCATCCCCATCCGTCATCCGCCGCCCGGCCAGCCCCCGCAGCCGATGCAGCGCCGCTGCCGACATCCCCGATAATTGATCGAGCTGAATCCAAGCCTGCGCCTTGGTGTTTAGCTTATTAACGTTCTGCCCGCCCGGGCCGCCCCCGCGCGAAAATTTGATCCGCAATCCCCCGGCAGCAACCTTCACCCCAGGCGCCAGCGATTCACCCGGCTCCTCCGGCAACAGCGCATCCATGGACCCATCGCAACTCATTGCGGCAACGTCTCAATCGGTTCGACCGACTGGCTCGGCGGAGAGGTCGATTCAATCCGCGTCTGCCGCGTCACCGTCGCGAAAAACATCACCACCAGCAAAATGATGAGGTTCAGCCGCATCCATCGAATCGGCTGATTAGGCGGAACCTTCCCGATCGTCAGCCCCAGCGCGATAATCACTGAAAGAACCCCGCAACTCGCATGCGCCGCCCACCACCACCCCGGCCGCGCCAGCGGCGCCAGCTCCATCAACTCTCCCGGCTGTGAATGGCTTTCCTTCGATGCATGCACCTGAAAAACCTGATCCCGATTGTAATCATCCCAATGTGCAAAGCTGGAAACCGCTCCGCTGATCAAAATCGTCGCCGAGCAAGCCCACACGATCCATTTCGAAAACCACCGCGCCCGGGCGAAGACAATCAATTGCTGTTCCGGCGTCAAATCATCAATCGCCGCCGGAACCACCATTTCATAAAACAATGTCCCGCCCACCAAAATCGTTGCGCACACAATATGCAAATATCGCGAGAACAGAAAAATCAGTGTATGCGCGAAATAGATGTTCATTGCTTGTCCACCGCCGCCGGCAAGTGAGATGAATTCTCTAGAATCGCCTTCTCCCGCGCCCACTTCAGCGTCGATGCCGCCGCCACCGCCAGCAGCAGAATCACAAAATTAACCGCCATCAATCCGCGATGCATCCGCGGCGGCTTCACGCCCGCCAGCACATACAACGAAATGGAAAACGCCAGCGCCGCCAGCAGCACATGAGTGCCCCACAGCGCATGAAGGACCGCCTTATCCAGATCGTATTTGTCCCACGCGAGATATGAGTTGTAAATCCCCGTAATCAGCAAAAGCAGGATGACGGTGTGAATCAACATCTTAAACATCCGGCGAGTATGCACGAGAAGCCGTTGCGACGACTCCAAATCCAACAGCCCAAGCCCGCGCCCAAAAATGAATCGCATGAAAAATAATCCGCCAATCGCCAGACAAGCCGAAACCAGATGCACCCACCGCGACAGAATAATCGGAAGTGGCATAAGGCCTCGAGTCTAGTCAAAACCACCAGATATTCACGTCAACTGATCCAACCCACTCAGCCCAATCACCTCATGACTATAAAACGGCTCCGCATACCCCACCCCAATCCGCCCCCCAAAATACCCATTGATCGTCTTCACCATCTCCGGCACGCCGCTCTTATTCAGCACAAACTGCGATTCATAAGCCAACACCGCCGCCATCTTCTTCTCAATCTGCACGCTGATATCAATGCAAAAAGTAGGCTGAAACGACAACTTCAAATGCGTGCAGAAATAATAAATAATCCGCCGCGGATGCCACGGCTCCCCGGGAATATCCGTCTTCGACAGCTTCGCATCAAACCGCGCATCCTCCCCAATCCGCGTCACAGCCACATGATCCGGATGCGCATCAACGGGATAAGGCAGAAAAAGCACATCAGGCTTATGCGCCCGAATCACCGCCGCCAATTTATGCCGGCTCGCCAGATCATGTGTCACCGCGCGATTAACCAATCCCACCTGTGTCCGCCCAACCCCAAGAATCTTCGCCGCCGCCGCGGACTCCCGCACCCGAATCTCCGGCGACCCCAGTGGCGTAGGCTCCCCGCTCGTCATATCCACCAGGTGCACCCGATGCCCCTGCTCAATCAGCCGGACAACTNNCCGGATGCGGCCCGATGACAAGAAATGATCCCATCCCCCGATTGTAACCGAACCCCAAAACCGATCGCCATATTGTGGCAACCCTCGCTCAGTGCGATAATTCCAGATCATGTCCCAGATTCAAACCAACGGCGATGGAATACCCGTCAAACCGCCAGTAATCGGATACGCAACGCCAACGATGGCCCCGACTTTCGCCGTCGTATGGTGCCGCATCCTATCCCTCTGGATGTTGGCCTGGGGTCTCGAATCCGCCACATCATTCGTCGCGTCTTTTGTCGGATATCTATCCACAGAGCGACGTTTCGGGGTAACTTCCTCGCAATGGCCCGTACTCCTGGTGGAATTTCTGCCCGGTATCGTCTGGCTGTTAATCGCCTGGTATTTCTGGCGCAAAGCGCCCGCCATTGCCCTGCGAATGACGCGGGGACACGAACTAAGCCCGTCGCCCCGCGGCATGGCCCCCGACGAATTATTATCCATCATTACCATCGGCATTGGGATTTATTTGCTGACCGTGGGCCTCACAGGTGTCGCCCAGGCCGTCATCATTGCCTTCGATAACGCCCGCAACATCACCACAACTCCCATGGCCATCTGGGAAAACCACTCCGGCTCAATCGTGCGATGCATTCTCGGCCTCTGGCTAATCCTCGGCACACACGGCGTAGTCGCCTTATTGCGCCGCCACGGCGGCAAATGGCGAGAAAATACTGAAACTGGAAAACCAGAATGACGGAGCCACATCCGTTTCGGATTTCACTCATTCGGATTTGATTCGGGATTCTGATTTCTGGTTTCGGATTTCCCCATAAACCCGATCCAGCGCCCCAACCATAACCTTCGCATCAAACCGCCCCAGCGCAAATTCCCTCCCCGCCATCCCCATCCTCTTCCGCAACGATTCATCCTTCGCCAGCCCACAAATCCCCTCTTGCAATTTCCCCACATCAAACGGCCGAACCACAATCCCCGTCACCCCATCCCGCACCCCCTCCCGATTCCCATCAATGTCATAAGTAATCGCCGGAATCCCCGCCAAACCCGCCTGTGGCAGCGCCCGCGCCAGCCCCTCCCGCCGCGAAGGATGCACCAGAATATCCATCGCCCCTGTCAATTCCGGCACCCGCCCCGGCGGCACCATCCCGCTCAGCACAAACCGATCCCGCAATCCCATCCGCCCCATCTCCGCCTCAAACCTCCCGCGGAGTAGTCCATCCCCCACCCAAAGAAACCGCAGATTCGGAAACTCCCCGCATAGCTTTGGCGCCATTCCCAGCAAATCATCATGCCCCTTCAAATCAAAAAGCCGCGCAATCGTCCCGACAACCAGATGTTCATCCGTCAGCCCCAGCGACCGCCGCACCTCTTCCCGCGCAATCGGCGGATGAATAAACGCCGCCGTCTCCATCCCGCTATAAATCGTCACATACTGCTCCGCCGTCCCAACTCCCGCCGCCAAAGATTGCTCCCGCATCGCATCCGCCACGCAAACAATCCGGCTCGTCATCGGCGCAGCCCATTTCTCCAGTCTCTTATAAACCCAGTTAATCCCCGGATTAGTGGAAGCCGTGAAAGCCAATCCATGCACGGTATGCACCACACCCGGACACTTCGCCCGCCGCGCCGCCATCCGCCCCAGAATCCCCCCCTTGCTCGAATGCGTATGCACAATATCCGGCCGAATCTCTCGCAGCAGTTCAATCATCGCCCGATACGACGCCAAATCCCGCCCCGGCCGAATCGCCCGCCGCATCTCATCCACCACAATCACCCGATACCCAAAACGCTCCGCCCGCTCCAGCAAAGATCCCTCCGGCCCAATCGCCGGCCCTGTAATCAAAGTCACATCATGCCCAAGCCCATGCTGCCCCTCACAAGAGAGCAACGTATTCTCCTGCGCCCCCCCAATAATCAAACGAGTAATGATGTGAACAATCTTCATAAAAGCGCCGGACATTCATCGCCCATATTTTGAAAGAGCGTTGAGGGGAAAAGGGTGGGGAGGGTGCGGGAGGGGCGGGAAGAAACTGTTGTCGAAGACCCTGAGCAAAGTCGAAGGGGGGCCTGATCTGGTTCTTCCCGCCCCTCCTGCATTGCGTTGTCTTTGCATCTGATTGTGCTTCCTCATCTTCTCTCTCATTTCTTTCCCAAAGCCCGTTGCGCCTTGAAAAAATCGCGCAAAAGCTCGGCGCACGATTCAGCAAGAATTCCACCGGCGATTTCAACGCGATGGTTCAGCCTCGCATCATCGCACAATTGAAAAAGTGTCCGCACTGCCCCAGCCTTCGGATCATCGCACCCATATATCAATCGCCCAACGCGCGCATTCACAATCGCCCCCGCGCACATCGGACATGGCTCAAGCGTCACCGCCAGCGTGCAATCCGTCAGCCGCCAATCCCCAATCGCCGCCGCCGCTTCGCGCAGCGCAAGAATCTCAGCATGCGCCGTCGGATCAGCATCAGTATTTCGTCGATTATGCCCCCGCCCGATGATCCGCCCGCTCGGCTGGTGAAACACCACGCACCCAACAGGCACCTCCTCCATCGCCCCAGCGGCGCTGGCTTCGGCGATCGCCTGTTGCATTAGCATGCAATCGGTCATTTGACGGGAATGACTTGCGTGACTTCCGGAACGTGGTCTCGAAGATTTCGCTCGATCCCCTGTTGCAAAGTCATATGGCTGCTCGGACAGCCATGGCACGCGCCGTGAAAGCGAATCTGCACAACGCCCTGACCGGTAACATCGACCAGTTCGATATCTCCGCCATCAGCCTGGACGGCTGGACGGATCAGGTCGATGACGCTCTGCACCTTTTGGCGGATGGTCGGTTCACTTGAAGATTTGGAAGCGGTGGTAGCCATGGATGCTAAAACGATTATAGACGCTGGTCGCGAGGCCAGCAAATTACTGGCAGAAAACTATCAAAATCAGAAGAATTGATAGCTTTTTGACAGGATCAAGTCGGCGGCGCATTCGTTAGCACATCCCGCGCCCCCAGCAAAGTCTGAATTGTATGCCCCGTGAAAAACGCGATCCCACCTTCCACAGGCTCTATCGCAAACCCATCCCGCTGAATCGAAAGATCATACGTAAACAAAAGCAATCCACTTTCTTTGTCGCCGAGTCCCTTCACCGCGCGATTGAAAAAATTCAAAGTCAATCGGCTACTCACCCGGTTGCTCACCGCCAGCGGCTGGCCTGGATGATCCACCATCACCAGATAATCCTTGCCATACAGCAGTTGCTCATAGTTCGTTGCTTTCGTCGGGTCGTCCCCCATTTCCCAATATTCCGTCGGCGGATCGATTCGGGTCGCCGTGAGATGGCGCGGGCTCAGTATGAATAGATAGTTTCCCGAAATGCGAAGCGTGACATTCGGGCTCGTCGAACCCGTGGGAAAGAGGCCGTTGAAATCCGGCCGGCCATGAGGAGCGGAATAGTGCCACGCTTCACCTGTGTCGGTGGAGTAGACGCGCACGCCCGTGCCGTTGTTGGCCACGGCAAACACCCGCCCGCCATGGATCAGCAGTTGGTCCGGCCCATTGCATCCCTGAAACATCAACGAGGCGTTGGGAATCGGATCGGTAGTGATTCGCGGCTCCATTCCCCCTTCGGAAAGATTCGCTTCAAACAGATCCTCAATGCAAAGCTGATTCGGCAGCGTATACGCCAGCGTTCCATCCGCCGCCAGCGCGAGGTTCACTGGAACAATTCCGCTGTCTAGAGCAAATGATTTTCGCCCGAGCGGCTCGCCGCTGAACGAGTTGAACACCTGAAGCTCGACGTTCTGTCCTTCCTGCACGCGAACGATCGTGAAGTCATCATTCGCCAGCAACGCGTCGATGCCTCCAGCGACACGCGTTTGCCAAACAACCCGGCCCGTGCGTGTGTCTGCCGCGAGTATTCGCCCGTTATTGGTTGCGACGATGATGTGGTCCCCAAGCGGTCTGACCTGGATAATTTGCTCGACCTGCGCGAATTGTGCGCTCGCATCGACCGGCGTTGCAATTGCCGGCAGCGTGGGGAGATCAATTGACCAGCGGCTTCGCCCCGTAGTGCCGTCGATTGATGAAATCGAATCCGTCATCCACGCGAGAAGATTGCCTTCAACCCAAGCTGCGCCCGCCGGCGCCGAATTGATCGCCGGACAATTGATCAGCGGCTTATTCTGGGCAATCGGATAGACCGACAAACCACCCGCGGCGGACCAGGCGATGATCCGGTCGTTCCGCGCAAAGCCCTCCGGCGGAGCGATCATCGCATCGACGCCGGCGATCGTTTCGTTTGGCATCGTCGTCTGAAACGGTCTCGCGCGCTGTCCGGTTGCGCGCAGAAATGAATCCGACTGGCCGTGCGTTGGGATATGAATATCCGGAAGCGAATCAAGACTCGCTTTCACGTTGTATCGGATCAGCACCTCGCAGGCGCTTTGCAGCGTGATATTCTCAAGCGGCGTGCCGTCCGGCAGCGTCATCGGCCGCCGCAGAATCGCGCTAGGCGAAATGCTCGCCGCGAGCGACAGCCGGGAGAGTGCGACATCCGTATGGCCGGGCAACTGCAAATAGTTCCGAGCCAGTGATTCCAAAACGTTTGCACGGCTTTGATCGTGAAATCGCAGCAGGATTTGGCGCAGCACCTGTGTCGCCATGCGCGGATTGCCGTCGGATTCGTAGTAGTCGGCGGCCGACTGCATCGCTTCGGCCGCGACGCGCGAATCGGGATAGATCTTCGCGACGTTTAGTAACTGATCCGGATCGCCTGCTTCCCGTGCCTGATGCAACGCGTCGGTGGCGGCCAACTCAAATTTCTCATACGCCTGCCGTCCGTCGGGCGTCGCCAGGATTTTCGCAATCGCCTTCTCAGCAATCGTTCCCGCAGGGCTTGAGGCCGTCGTCTGAGGATCGGGCATGGGATACACACGCAGTCCGGGATCGGCCAGGATTTGCTGATAAAGCGCAATCGCGCCGCCGGCATCTCGGTTTGTCTCGGACCAGTCATGGTCTGCCCGCGCCATGCGATACGCCACCTGCTGCGAAACAGATGATGCCGCCGCGCGGGCCAGGTCGAACATCCGTTCCACCTCCTGCGGAGATTGCGATCCCTCCGGCCTCTTCGCTAGTCGCTCGCCAAACCGCAGCGCATCGAGAAATGCGCGATCCCGAACGGATCCTGGTCGTAGCGATTCCACGCCGCCGAGCAACTGAAATGCTTCTTCCAATCTTTGCTGTGCAACATCAGGCTGCGCCGCGGCGAACATCACTTCAGCATAGTGCAGCCGCGCCTCCGGATCGTTTGGGGTATCGGCGATTTCCCGATCCAATTTGAAACGGGCCCGCTGAATGTCAGTATAAACAGCGATCTTCCGGTCTCCCGCGACAATGACGTGATCTTCCGTCACGACCACATTTCCCGGCCCTTCATCTCCCTCGTCCCAGCCGGTTTTCGGAAAAGAGCTGTTGAGCGAATCAAGAGATCCCGTGTTCAACAGAATCCGGCGCAGGCAAAGCTGGGTCGGCAGATAAACCGCGTCCGCCGTGACAAATGCCCGCCCGCGCACCTGCGGCGATTGATCTCCCGCATCGGCGCTGCGCCAATATCGCGGCGTAAAATCCGCCGGCTTGTCATGCTCGATGCTTCGCCACGGGACTTGCCACACCTGTCGCGCACCGGCGAGATAAATCAGATCATTCTTCACCGCCAGCAGGGTATTGGGAACATCCGGGCTATAGGGAACATTCGGATCGCGCGATTCCTGAAGGTCGGCCATCTGAATCTGCTGGATGATATTTCCGTTGCCCGCGTCATAGACAAAAAGATTTTCGCTGTCGCTGGGCAGCACGAAAACCTTGCCATCCTCAACCACCGCCGGATTGTAAATCCACGGAACCGAGGCCGACCCAGGCTGCAGATTTGGCTGGTTGAATCCGATCGGAATCGCCTGGCCCTCAGTGCGATGATAGATGTCGAGCCACGCAATCGTTCCGGTATACGCATCCAGCGAAGCCACCGCTCCGAGATTCGTCACGACAAACAGGTGGCCGCTTGCATACGCAAGATGCGAAACTGAATCCGAATACTGAACCGAATCATCCGCGATCGCGCTGACGTTCATCTCACTGCTGGAATTAGCGATGAAGGATGCCCACCGAAATTGCCCGTTCAAAAGGCTGTAGCACAGGACATAACAATCCTCGAACCGCCCGCGCGAGCTGTGCGCGACGATGTAAAGATTGTCCCCAACCATCAGCGGCGAGCCGCCCATCTGCAACTCGCGCAGCGCGCTCTGCGCATCCGGCAAATTTCGCAATGACGCCGTCCAGATTTCCTTGCCGCTCTTCCGATCCAGGCAAACCAGACGCGGCTCCTGATCCGGGATCATCGGCGATTGATCGATCGGATCCGAAAACCCCATCACCGCCGCCACATATTTATCGTTGATCGTCACGCACAATTGCCGGCCCAGCGGAACGGGCGTGGGATTGTCGCTCAGCGTGTACGTGCCGTTCTGCATCGGATACGTATCCGCCCACCCGGGGAGCGGGCTTCCGCTGTCCAGATCAAGTGCGTAAATCCGCGTGTTGTCCTGAAAAAATAGCTGCCCACGATCCACCGCCGGCAGGATTCCCAGGCCTGAGCCGCGCTTGCGCTGATCCTGATCGTTTAATTCGATTTGATGCCGCTGCGCCTGATCGGGGATTTGCTTCCAGGTCGGCTGCGGCAGCGTAATGGAATATAGCCGCGCCCCTGGCCGTACTGTAGAGGTTGAGACTTTGGATCGGCTCACGTCGCCGCCCACCGTCAGCCAGGAATCATCCCCTTCCCCGCGTACAAGATTCGCGCCCGCGAGTTCCTTCGTGAGCGAATCCGCGAGTAAAACATCATCTCCGCGTATCGTCCCCGTCGCCTGCGGAAAATTGTGGCTAAGCTCATCCAGGCATCGCCGTGCATCGTCCGTCTGACCCGCCAATTTTTGCGCAATCGCCGTGCGATACAAAACCATCGGCCGCTCGGCGATCAGATTCGGATGCCAATCAAGCAGCCGCCGTCCGGTCTGCGCCACCGCCACGTAATCACCCTCCTCGAAATAAATATCCATCAGCCGGATGCCCGCAGTCTTGGCGGCATCCGTGGGAAAATACAAAAATAAAACCTGCTGAAGCTTGTCCACCCCGTCGGAGCCCGCGACATTCAGCAACTTCGCCGCCTCGGTCTCATATCGGCTCCGATAAACCAGTAGCCCATCAGCCGGCCACTTGCACAGAGATTGCCGCACCGTCTCCGTTACCGACACATATTGGCTCACCGCATGCGTCTGCGGGTCTTCACCGGATGGCACAACGCGATCGGGATATTTCTCCAGAATCTCCTGATAAACATCCGCGGATTTGCCCCATTCGTGCAGCCGCTCCATGCGCCGGGCGAGAGCCAGCTTTTCCAGCGCAATGGCGGAATCCCGCACATACACCTCGCCCGAGGTATCCGTCGTCTCAGCGGCTCCAGGGGGGAAATTACCCTGTTGCATCGGAAGCTGCATGATGCGGACTTGGGCGATGGCGGCCGGACAAAGGACAATTAGACATACAGACGCCAAAGCGCGACAGCACGAACGGAATATGCACAAAAAGTTATCTGACATAAAAATGCGACGCTATTGTCTTGCCCTTGCGTCTACGTGTCTGTATTCCCCACCCATTTTATCCAAAATACTTGCCCCAAAGCGGAGAAAGTCTCTGGATTTCCTCGCGTGGAATGTGAGCTTTCTCTGACCAGATCGCCAATTTCAGCGCATCATTGGCTGGACAGGCTGCTAGCCGTGCTGGATCAGCCGCGATTTGCCGCAACGCCCGGCGGATCAGGTCCATGGCGCTCGCCGACGCAGTCTGGAGATTCCCAATGATCTCCTGAAGCAGCGCCGCCGGTTCAACCGGTTCAGCCTTCACCGGCGCCGCTCCCGGCCCAGCCGGCGCTGCCGATTTCCACGAATCATAATCCGTCACAATCCCCACCAGCGCAAACGGAATCTCAGCCTCGCGCGCCAGCTTCGCCTCCGGCATCGCCGTCATCCCGATCAAATCGCCGCCCCAGAGCCGATGCATCAAGCTCTCCGCTCGCGTCGAAAAAGCCGGCCCTTCCATACAAACATAGCAACCACGGTCATGCACCGCCGGCTCAGTCTTAGATGCGCCCTGCTCAACAAGAATTCGACGCAGGATCGGGCAAAAAGGTTCCGAGAATTCCACATGCACGGCGGCCTTCTCAAAAAATGTTGCCGCTCGCCCAGATGTCTTATCAATAATCTGATCAGGAATAACCAAATCCCGCGGCTTAAACTCCTGCCGCAGACTCCCGCAAGCTCCCGATGCGATAATGTGCGTACAACCCAGTTGCTTCAGCGCAAAAATATTCGCCCGAAACGGAACCGCAGTCGGCGGAATTAAATGCCCCGGTCCATGCCGACCGAGCAAAAGCACCGGCAATCCCTCGATATCCGTCTCAACAATCGCATCGCTAGGCGATCCGAACGGCGTCTGAACTACATGCCGCTGGCCGCCATCCCCAGGCAAAATCTGCCCCAGCCCACTCCCGCCGATGATACCCACTTTGATCGGATTCATGGCTTCAAAGGATAGACTATTTTCAGGCCGCTCACTACGGCGAATGGCGTCAGCAGATGAGGCTTAACCTGCCGCTCATCAAAAATATCCAGCACCGTCCAGCCCCGCACCAGCATCGCATCGCCAATAAGCGACCGATGACACCGCCAAGGCACCGCCTCCGAACACATAATAGCAGTAGCCTGTTTCCCCGCCGCAATCTCAAGCGCTTCAATCCCCAGAGCAAACGCCGGCGTCTGCATAAAATCCGCATACCCCCGAAACGCCGGATGCCGCCACCCCATATTCGGCGAATCCACCAGCGCCTTCCGCCTCCCACCAAGATTCTTGAAGGAAAGATATCCAATTCCCGCCGTCGGCAACTCAACAGCCATCGCCTCAGCATTAAAATGCGGAAACCGCCGCGACCCAGGAAATTGCCGCACATCCGCGATAGCCGCAACATGATGAGCCTGAAGAATTTCGAGAAACTCCGGCCACGGATGAGTCGAATGACCGATGGTGAAGATTGGGCCGAGCACAACCGATACTAGCAATCGATTTGAATAAAGGCTTGATGAATTTCTTCGGAGAATCAGTCCTAACTATCTCATCAAATTATCAACCCGCCTTCCGGCCAATCGCCGCTGCCAAGGCCCTTGCGATCAATTCCGATCGGCCCCAGCCGTTCTCCCTGGCCAATTTATCCGCTTCCTTAACCAACCCGCGCTCCAGCGTAATATGGATTTTCTGAGCCCCCTTTCCTACACGCGGACGACCACGCCGTCGCGCCCGCTGTTCTTCCTTACGCTCACTCGGCGTCATTGGACGCGCCTTATCCGCGATAAATTCGCGATCAAACTCCTTGGTCGCCTCGGCCAATTCAGCCTTGTTCATCTCCCAATATTTTTTCATTGTTTTGCTCATTTTGTTCTCCTGCGATAACGACGTTTTTCCGAGTCATTGAGCGGACGGCAATGTAGGACGTACGCGCTCGCATCATCGTCCAAGACATAAATGACTTGCATATAGGTTCCGTGGCGCGTCTGTCCGATCACCAGCCTTTTACCCATGCCGACGATCTGCGGGTATGGAGTCCTCGCCCCGGTCTACCCCCCCACTCCGCGTCGTCGCGCGATATTCCGTGATCGGCGATGTGCCCCACATTCCAGTCGTTCCAGCGATATCGCACCAAAGAATAAGATAGCCACCAAATTCGCATCTTGTCAACCGGGCAAATCCCCCTTCGCGACCTCCGCGTCTTCGCGGTCACATTCCCCTCTTCCCCTCAATCAGTGCAACAATCCCCCTCCAGCGATAGAATCTCCCGGTTGTGCCCGACCTCTATCCCATTTTCCTGAATATTGCCCACCGGCGAGTCCTCATCGTCGGCGGTGGGGCGGTCGCCGCCCGAAAAGCCTCCGGCATCCTCGCCGCCGGCGGGAAATCCATCCTGGCCGTCGCCCCGAAATTCGTCCGCGAGTTCCCCGCGGAGGTCGAACGAAAAATCGGTAATTTTGAACCCGTCGATCTCGCCGGCGTCGAACTCGTCTTCGCCGCCACCGATTCCACCGCCGTCAACGACACGGTCGTCGCAGAAGCAAAGCAGCGGGGAATCTGGGTCCAGCGCGGCGACGGCGAAGAAGATGAACCCGGCGATTTCATCTCCCCAGCCCTCCTCCGGTGCGGCCCCATCACCGTCGCAGTCTCCGCCGGCGGTTCCCCCACGCTCGCCGCGGCCCTGCGCGACGCGATGGCCGGAGTAGTTACCGATGACTGGGTCAAACTCGCCGAAGCGATGAAACAGCTTCGCCCGCTCATCAAACAAAGCGGCTTGCCAATCGCTCGCCGCCGCGAAATCTTCCGCGCCCTCGCCACAAACGACGCCGCAGCCGCCCTTCAATCCGGCGGAACAACCGGACTCCGAACCTGGCTCCGCGAAAAATTCACCGACCTTCCCGAATTCGAGACCCAAAGATGACCGCCCCCATGCCCCCAAACGCCGGCCAGTTCGCCCTCCTCTGGGGAGCCGTGGCATTGCTCCTCATCGGCGGCGGAATCTCCCTCGCCCGCCTCTGGAAACCCAACAACACCCTCCGCCTCACCGCCAAATCCATGGCCTATTTCGCAATCTGCCTCGCCCTCTCAGCCCTGATCTGGCACGCATGGAATCGCCGAAGCTGGCTTCCCATCGAAGACAATTTCGAAGCCCTCCTCGCCCTCGCGGTGGCACTCGTCGGCTTCACGCTTTATGTTCAGCGGGCCAGGCCCATTCCCGGGCTGGATTGGTTCCTCATGCCCATCGCAGTCCTAATGCTCGCCGCCGCCGGATTGTTTGGAGAAATAAAACCCGGCGCTTATCAGCCAAATGAACTCTGGCGCCTCGCCCATCGCATGAGCACATTCGGCGGCGTAGCAGCCTTCGGCGTCGCCGCCGGAGTCGGCACAATGTATCTCATCGCCAGCGCCAAACTCCGGCGAAAAAATCTGGTCGGCGCATCCCCGATGGGAAGTCTCGAACGCTTAGAAAACCTCGCCGATTGGGCGCTCAGCTTCGGATTTGCTCTATTAACCGTCGGAATCGTGACCGGCCTGATCGAAATCCTCGAGCGCGGATCAAAAACCGAACTCGGGCCGCACTGGATGACCAGCCCCAAAGTGATCCTCGCGTTCACGGTCTGGGTCGTTTACGCGATCGCCCTGCACACGCCGATCACCCCGGCCGTCCGCGGCCGAAAGTCGGCGATGCTCAGCATCGTTGGATTCGTTCTAATATTCGCGACGATGCTCGCGGTTCTATATATGCCCGGCGGGCGGTGACGATCGATGCAGCGACTGATAGTCCTGGGACTGAACCACACAACCGCGTCGCTAGACCTGCGCGAAAAGCTCGTCTTCACTCCGCCGCAACGGCATGAAGCCCTGACGGGCCTTCGCCAAAAATTCACCGACTGCGAAGCGGTTCTTCTTTCAACATGCAACCGCGTCGAGCTATACGTCGCCCGCCAAACCCACGGCCATCCCAAGCAGCAGGAACTCGTCGAATTCCTCGGCCAAAGCCGCGGCCTAAAGCTCCACGAATTCCAATCCAACCTCTACGAAAAAAGCGAGCGAGATGTCATCACGCATCTCTTCTCCGTCGCATCATCGCTCGATTCGATGGTGCTCGGCGAAACCCAAATCCTCGGCCAGGTGCGCGAAGCCTACGACGCCGCCCGCGAAGCAGGCACAACCGGGCCGATGCTGCATCCGCTTTTCCAGCGCGCAACCGCGGTGGCAAAGCAGGTCATGACCCAGACCTCTCTCGGCGAAGGCCGCACATCCGTCGCCACCGTCGCCATCGAATATGCCCGCCGCATCTTTGATGTCTTCTCCGATAAAACCGTTCTGAGCATCGGCGCCGGAAAAATGTCCCGCCTCATGCTCGCCAACATGGCTGCCCTCAAGCCGGGAAAATTGCTGGTCTGCAACCGCAACCCAACCAAGGCCGATGCCCTCGCCCGCGAGTTCGGCGGTTCAGCCGTGCCCATGGAAAACCTCGCCGAATATCTCGCCGCGTCGGATATCGTCGTCAGCGGCACCGGCTCAACCCAGCCGATCATCACGCGGTCCCTCTTCGAATCCGTGATGCGCAAACGCCGCTATCGCCCGGTCTTCCTCATCGATATCGCAGTCCCGCGCGATGTGGCCGCCGACGTAGCGAAAATCGAAAACGTCTATCTCTACAACATGGACGATCTTCAGCAGGCCGTGATGGCAACGCGGAGCCAGCGCTCAGCAGCCGTCGAAGCGGCCAATGAAATTGTCGATCGCGAGGTCCGCGAATTCGTCGCCTGGAACCGTGCCCGCATGATGGGCCCGCTTATCGATCAGCTCTATCAAAAATCCCACGCAGTCGCGCGCGAGGAACTCGATCGCATCATCGGCAAGCTCTCCAACGTCTCGCCGCAGGATCAGCGGCAACTGGAAGACCTCACCCGCCGCATCGTCAATAAATTATTGCACGATCCCGTGCAGGCCCTCCGCGGAAGCGATCCCGATCATGCTGCGATGTCGCAATACCTCCACGCGGTGCAACAACTCTTCCGCCTGAATTTGGAAGATCAAATCCCAGGAAAAACGGCCACGGATGGAGCGGATGGCGACCCCTCCGCGCATAAAGCGTGACCTTCGCCGCAATTCTCAAATCTCGCGCAGCCGCCATTATCGCCGGCGCGATCGTTTTCCTCGCACTATTCTTCGGGCTCGCCGGCCCCTCCTGGCAACTCGCCAACTACCGCCTCATGCAGGACGGCGGATGCGCAATACTCTGGCTGATCTCCGTCGGCGGATTCGGATGGATCGCGTGGAGAATCCTGAAGCCGCGCGAAATGGTCATCACAAGTCTCGCCGGCGCAACCTGCGTCGCCCTCGGCATCGGCATGACAAGCCTCGCAATCCTCGGATTGGGACTCGCAGGCTTACTGAATCACGCATGGGCCAGCGGAATAATCGGAATCGGCGCGATGATCGGCATCGCCGTCCTCTACATCCGCGGAAAAAAATGGAACGTGACGCCCTGGCTCGCCGAGCCGGCTGGCTGGAGATTCGCATGGATCGCCGCCGCGGCAGTTGCGGGCGTCGTCATCCTCGCGGCTTTTTTCCCGCCCGGAATCCTCTGGGGAGATGAACCCAACGGCTACGACGTGCTGGAATATCACCTGCAAATTCCCCGCGAATGGTACGAAGCGGGACGAATCATCCCGTTGCATCACAACGTCTTTTCGTATTTCCCGTTCAATGTCGAAATGCAATACCTGCTCGCGATGCATCTCCACGGCGGATCGTGGGCGCCATGGGCGTCCATGTACCTGGCTCAACTGATGCACGCGGCAATGTGCGCCGCGGCCGCATGGGCCGTCTACGGCCTGGCCGGCGGCGGCAAACGCGGAATCGCGGCCGGGCTTCTAACCGTCGCCGTCCCATGGACAGGCCTCCTCGCACCCGTCGCCTACAACGAAGGCGGCACGCTCCTCTTCGGAATCCTCGCCATCGGCTGGGCAATTCGCGCATCGCGCGTTCGCGAATTTCTCATCGCCGGATTGATGGCAGGTTTCGCGGCCGGAACAAAGTTGTCGGTTGTCCCGTTGATCTTTGCTGGCGTTCCAATTGTTGTCTTGATCGGACGCCGCGCAGCATGGCGAAATCTAATCGCCGGTTGCGTCATCTATATTCTGGTCGCATTGCTCGCTCTCTCCCCCTGGCTCATCCGCAATTGGAAATGGGCCGGCAACCCTGTTTTTCCCGAGGCAATGAGCGTTCTAGGCAAAGCGCATTTCAGCAATGTGCAGGTCGAGCGTTGGCGAGAAGCCTATTGGCCGGATAAAGATCATCGTTCCGCCACAGGCCGGCTCGCCGCGCTGTGGGAGCAAGTCTTAGCTGATTGGAGATATGGCTACGTTCTGCTCCCCCTCGCGGTCGCAGCCGTTGTGTTGGCGCGGAAAAACCGAACCACAATTTGCCTCGCAACCCTGCTCCTTACTCAGAGTGGCTTTTGGCTCTGCTTCACCCATCTGCAAAGCCGCTTCATGGTGATCGCGATTCCAATCAGCGCACTCCTGATCGTGCAATACGAAGATTTCGTGGCGGTCGGCTTGGTGGCCGCGCTCGCCATCGCCTGTTTTTCGTGCTCGATGCTCATCTACAAGATGGGTAAATATTTGAAACTCGATCATGTCACCGTCGCCCTCATCGGCCGCGAAAATCTCGAAGGCATTTCCATGCTCGACACGCGCCAGTTGAAAGACAATCAATCCATCGATCTCGTCGGCGACGCTGCCGTCTTCTGGTACCAGATTCCCATGTCCCGATTGCATTACAAAACCGTCTTCGACGTGGACACCAGCGATCCAAATCAATCCATCGAACAAGCATGGCTCGCGGGAATGCCGAAGGACGCGATGGCGTGGCCGGATTTGCCGGAACTTAGACGGTTTTCGCAGACGTACTTTGGGATAGAGCTGAAACCAGAAATCCGAAACCAGAATACCGAATCAATCCCCAATGACTGAAACCCGAAACAAAACCAATTCGGTCATTCGGATTTGGGATTTGATTCGTCATTCGGGTTTCGGATTTCTGGTTTCCCCAACCCCATGTCCTCGTACACGGCCCCAAGCGTCGCCCGCATCCGCCTCTGATGAGCCTCCTCCCCCGACATTCCATTGAAGATCACGATCACAACCAACCCATATTCAGGATCCACCAAAGCCATGGATGATTGATTGCCGCCGTGCCCAAACGCGCGGGGAGACGCATGCGGGCCAAAGCCATAGGGGACCGAATCGCCGTATTGCGCCGAATTAACGATAACGCCAAGCCCCCAGTCGATGATATGTTTGAATGTAATGTCGAATATCCCGCTGCGATGCCGAGCGGAAATCGCCTCAACGCTTTGCGGCGTCAAAAGCGGCCTCCCGCGCGCGATAAACATTTCATAAAACCGCCCAAGCTCCCGAGCCGGCCCGCGACCGCTCGCGCCGGGCAGGCAAATCGCGCACCCCGATTCGGTATCAAACGATGCCCGCCGCGCATTCGATTGGCTCGTCACTTCAATCGGAGCAATCCGGCTACCAAGATTCCTGTAGGTCTCCGCTGATAACGCAAAAAAACAATCCGTCATCCCCAATGGCCGGAAGATTTCCTCCGCTACAAACTTTTCGTACGAACGATGACCCGGATCAAGTCGGCGAATGATCTCCCCCAAAATGTACCAAGTGGTAAACGGGTGATACCCCGCCGTCCGCCCCGGAATCCATCGCGGCTCCAGCGGAGCATCACAGATTTGCGCTATCGTCGTATCCCACGATTCCGACCACTCCACCCACCGAATCCCCGCCGTATGCGTCAGCAAATGCCGAATCGTCACACCCTGTTTTCCCTTGGCGGCAAATTCAGGGATGAACCGGACGACCGCATCATCCAAATCCAATTGCCCCGATTCCCAGAACCGCGCAATCGCCACCGCCGCTATGGGTTTGCCGGCTGACAACCAAAGCGGAATTGAATCGGGCGTCATCCGAGCGCCGGCCTGCGCCTCCCCAAACGCCGCATCCGCCAATGTCTGCCCATCGCGGGAAACATATAGCTGCGCCCCCAGATGCAGCTTCTCCAACCGCCCGGTTTCAATAACCGCGGTGGTTTTCGGAAATTGATGAACGGTTCGCGGCATTAGGCCGCCGATGATACGGCCTCAACCCCACCAGCCGAAGTCCTTCGATCTCCAACCGTCTCCCATCAGGACCAGCTCGGCTCAGCGACGGCACGGGTTGTGATAGTGGCCGGAACGCGGAGCCGAGCATGATCCCATAGCGACAAGGCAGCCGGGTCGAGCATCCATCGATNNGAACCGTAGCCCGGAATAGATCGTTGTCACCCAATTGAAGGATGGTGAACGCCGACACCAGCGCATCCTCCGGCATGCGGCGAATCGGCAGCTTTGGCCAGATTCCCGCCGGCTGCTGGAGCATGGCTAGATATCCCATGCCCCCCTCAATGGCCAAGCCCCGCCCGTTTTGCAGCGACAACGCCCGGACAGCCAGAGCCGTCGTGGCTACATCCCCCCAGCCTCCATCCGACTTCTGTGTGGCAATAAGCGTGCGGATCAGCCGGCTGCAGATCGGAGCATGGGGGCTATGTAACTCATCCAGACGAATCAGGGCCAAAGCAGATGCGGATGCCATGGCATTGTGGATTAATTCACCCGCAACCGCGGCTTCAACCCGCGGAGCAATTAGCTCCTCAAGTAGCCGATCATATTTTCGGGCGTCCCATAACTTTTCGATGTATCGTACTGTCAGCATGCCATCACTCCATTGATTGGGTCCTGTTAGGGTAAATAATACCTAACAGATATTGTATGTCAAAGGGAAAACTAAAATTTATTATTGACGCTCAATCGCAGGGTGGAGTCCGCCCCCTCCCTCTGTGGCTTATCGACGCGGCAGTTCGACAACGCACGTCATTTACCTAGAATCGCAACCTCACTCGCGGAAACCGGTGGAACTCGTGAAGACCCTGATCAGGTACACACTCAACAACGTGATTTTCGGGATCACCCTCATGATCCTGATCGCGGCCTACATCGCCGTCGGCTCCGGCTTCGCCTCCGTCCGCGAATACTTCGAAATGAACGAGCTTCAATTCTTCAACGCCTGGCCGTTGAAGGTGCTGATGCTCCTCCTCTGCCTCAATCTGGTCGTCGTGACCACCACTCGCATCCCCCTCACGCCGCCGCGTTACGGCGTCTGGTGTATCCACTCGGGAATCATCACCCTCATTACTGGCACGTCACTCTATTACCACCTCAAGGTCGAAGGCAAAACGCTCATCCCCCTCGGTCACACCGTCAACCTCTTTTACGATTCCGGCGAACGGGCCCTCTACGCCCGCGTCCTCAAGGGCGAAACCTACGGCATGCAACCGCTCCCCTCCCTGCCGCGGTATGGATCGTACGATGATGCCCACGATCCAAAGCGGCTGCGGAAAAGCGATCTCACCGGAATCAGCTCATTCATCCCCCTCGGCCTGCCGTCGAATTCTTCCAACGACCTTTCAAGTTGGCTCGGCCTGTCCCAACCGGTGACGGTGGATGTCGTTGGATACTATTCCTATGCCGACATCGTCGAGGACATAGTGGACGATCCGGCTTCCACCGCGACCGGTGTGGAAGTGAACGTGGACACGCCGCGCGCCGACGGCTCTTCGCGATTCATGCTCCGGGCGACCGATCCCACCGCGTCGCATCAATTCTTCGGCCCGACGGAATTGGAATATCGTGAGATCTCGCCCGATTCACTCGCGGCCATCCGCGCATCAACCGACCGCTTGTTCGAATTAACCGCGGCGCTGCCCGGCGAGCCGACGCAAAAATTGGATGTAGGTTTCGGCAAGCCCGCGAAAGTCGGCACATACACCATTACCGTCAACGCCTACGACCCCGCATTCCAGCTATTCGGCTCAGAAGACCGCGTGCAGGCCCTGACGCTCCACATCGTTCACAACACCGGCGCCGCTCCCAAAGAATTCTGGCGAATGATCCTGATGGGCCGGGACCTGCAGACGGATTTCAAAATGGACCCGGCCACGACGCCGCCGTTCGTGAAGGGCAACCGGCAGAAGACGCCGATTGATTCCGATCTTGTGCTGGGTTTCCGCGT
The DNA here is from genome assembly GCA_003153655.1 of Phycisphaerales bacterium. Lineage (GTDB taxonomy): Bacteria > Planctomycetota > Phycisphaerae > Tepidisphaerales > Tepidisphaeraceae > PALSA-1353. The sequence continues at coordinate 5,245 of PMAK01000076.1, read as the reverse complement.
GACGGACGGGGCCGCGCTCCTGCCCACATCCAGCGATGACAAGCATGTTCTCCTCTCCGCCGGTGATCGAACGCTTTTGGATATTCACACGACTTTCTCCAAGCCTGCCGAGGTCCGCGATTTCACCGGCGGCGGGGAGATCGAGCTTTCACTCGACAACTCCCCCGTCACCGCCCAGGTGCTCCGCCGAAATCACTTCAAGGTCATTACCCACGTCGAGCAAACGCCTCCGCACAAGCGCAACAAGGACGAGGATGAAGCCGGATCGAAACAAGTCGCCATCGTGCGGGTCAAATGCGGCAATTGGTCTGAAGACGTCGTAATTCCCTGTGATTTGTTTGCCGCCCCGGATCCCATGCTGCTCGAGCCGATGGNNGGTAGAGCCGATGGCCGCCTGGACTATGGGCGTCGTCCAAATCCCAGGCGCCGCCGCGCCGCTCCAATTGCAGCTTGGATACGCCTGTCTCCCGATGCCTGTCACGCTGAAATTGCAGAAATTCGACATGGTTCCCTATCCCGGCGGTCAGGGCGCAACGGGCATGTTCCTCGATTTTGCTTCAACGCTGGTGATGACCGATGCCACCGGCCAAAGCGAAACCGCCAAGGCCAGCCTCAACAGCCCGATCTATTACAATCATGGAAGCTGGATTTTCTTTCAGGCCGGCTACGATCCTGACGGCCAGTCCTCCACCATCGGCGTAGGCAATCGCCCTGGCGTCGGCATCATGCTCCTGGGATGCATCATGATCGTGTCCGGATTTCTTTATGCCTTTTACGTCAAGCCAATCGTCATTCAGCGAATGAAAGCCAAAGCGATCGCCAAATCGAAAGAAAAAATGCAGTTGCAAACAACCGGAACCGGAGCAGTATGAAATTGCCAAAAAAGCCCACGCCGCCGTGGGTCTTCGCGTTACTCTGCCTGACGGCTATCTTCACAACGCTCCCCGCGCGCGCAGAAACCTTCGCCGAGCAAATCGATCTTTCCCCCCTCCGCACCATGGCCGTCCAGCACAACCAGACCATGAAAACGCTGGACACCTTCGCCCGGGAAGCGATCTGGCAAATCACCGGCCATGAAAAGCTCGACGGACAAGAGTCCGTCTACACGCTGCTCGATATGTCATTCCACCCCGATGAATTCGTCAGCCGGAATATCATCAAAATTATAAACGTCCCGCTCCGCGAGGAATTCGAGAATCTGGAATCGATCGACGATGCAGAAAAGCAGCGGATCATCAAGCAGGGAACTGTCTCACTGGCGTTTCTGGAACGCCCCGAGGTTCAGACGCTGCTGGTCAAAGTGCAGTCCTCCTCCGTCACCAAGAGCAAGGCGATCAACCAGATCATGTCGGCCCGGGCGGCGATGCAGGAAATCTGCCAATTGGAATGGGGCTTCATTCCCGCCGCGATCGTCCCGCCAGGCGGATCATCTGGTGATGGTCTCTGGCATCGCCCCGTCGAAATGATCGGAGCCGTCCCCGAACTCTCCGCGATGCTCAAGCAGCACGGCGATGCTCCGCTAGCCACTCCGCAGGGCTACGAAGACAAGCAGCAACTCCTCTCCAGCATGTTCGCCGCGACGGGAAGTCTCATGCGCGGCTGGGACAACCAAGACGTATCCCTCGTCAACCAAAGCGCGCAAAACCTCGCCACCCTGATGCAACAGATCAACCCGGCGGCCTATCCATCGCACGCCAAACGTGCCGTGGAAGTGATGTACAACCGCCTGACGATGCTCACGATCCCCGGAGCGATCTTTTATTTCATCGCCTTCGTCCTATTCCTGATGTGCGCTCAGGCCCAAGCCCCCAAACTTCACCCCTGGGCGCTGGTTTTCATGATCATCGGCCTGCTCATCCATTCCACCGGGATCGGAATCCGCTGGTGGCTTGTAGGCGGCATCTTTCCGCCTATCAAAAACGAATTCGAGAGCGTCATGTGCTCCGCTTGGTTCGGGGCAGTCGTTGGTCTGATCCTGGAATTGCGTAAACCGCGAGGGTTCTTCGGCGCCGCCGCTAGCTTTGTCGGAATGCTCGCCCTGGTCGCGATCTTCGCCGCGCCGTTTGTCACCGACCATCAAATCGGCGGTGAAATCGGCCAGGTGCAGGGAATCCTCATGAGCTACTGGCTCTATATTCACGTCACCATGGTCACTGCCAGCTATTCCCTCATTGGTATGGGATTCCTGCTCAGCACCTGGTGGCTGGCACGTTATTATCTCCGCGGCGGCGCATCCGCCCCGGCCTCCGAGCGCCCATTTCTAGCCATGTTTGATCTCTGCAATCTGACGGCCCTTCAGCTCGCATTCTGGATGCTCGGAGCGGGAATCATTCTCGGCGCAATCTGGGCCGACCAAAGCTGGGGCCGACCCTGGGGATGGGACCCAAAGGAGACCTTCGCGCTGGTAACTTGGATGGTCTACTTAATCGCAGTCCACGTCCGCGTCGTCACCAAGGATAAGGCCTGGTGGACCGCCGTCCTCGGCTTCGTCGGATTCTGGATCATGCTCTTCAACTGGATCGGCGTGAACTTCTTCCTGGTAGGCCTGCACAGCTACGCATAATCTCGTGGATCTCCCTTGTCCATTTTTATTCAATGCGTCTCCATTATAAAACCCCAGTTCTTCGCCGTTTCAAGAGGAATATGGAGGCCGCTCTTTAAACGGCATCTTTTCTGATCTTCGGCGACCGGCTGTCCCTAAGCCACTGGCCGACTGTCTTTTTCTCCTCAGTCCGTTAAGATTCTAGACGATCACAACGATAACTCTGTGCGGGCAGAAATGGACGGGACATGGCGGGCCCGAATCGCGGCGATTTTCAGGCTGTTTTGGACTGCGTTCACACTTTGCACGCCTGCGCTGATTTAGGCGCGTTACAAGAGCGGATGATCGAAGACCTGCCGAAACTCATTGCATCGGATATTACAGCGCTGACGGAAGTAGATGTTGCCCGGCGGCACGGTGTTTCGATATCGAATCCCTCCAATATCGACATGCTCAAAATGATGCCTGCCTTCCAGGCACACCTTCACGAGCACCCGGTCGTCATGCACTGCAATCGCACCGGTGCGATAGGCCCGTTGGCGATTTCAGATTTCCTGTCGCGCAGCGATTACCGCGGGCTGGGAATCTACAACGAATTGTATCGAATCCTCGGCGTCGAAGATCAAATGGCGCTGTCCCTTCACCCCGGCGGATCATTGATGGTTGGGCTATCATTCAGCCGCAAAGGGTGGGGATTCAGTCGGCGCGATCGCGATGTGCTGGAGCTTCTCAGCCCCCATATCGTCCAGGCTTATCAGAATGTGGCGGCCCTTTCAGAGATAAAGACGCGCGCGGCTGATTCTGAAGATATCCTTGAGCACCTGCCCTATGGAATCATCAAGCTCGGAAAAACAGGGCGCCCCGAACGCATTACCACCACGGCACGGAAGCTGATCGAGCGTTTTTTCGCCGCCGAGGGACGCGGCTCTCATGGCGTGCCCGACGCACTCCTGCGCTGGGTTCGCGCTGGCAATGGCGATCGGGAAAGATCTCCCGCTTCGTCCAATTCGCTCGTGGTTCAAAAAGAGGGTTCGAGCTTGATAGTCCGATTGGTTCATGGCGGCGATGCTCAATGCCTCCTGCTGTTATTCGAACAGAACACTGCCAGTCAGCGCGACGCGGTCCTGAAACGCCTCGGTTTCACGAGTCGAGAAGCCGAGGTCATCCATTGGGTCATTCAAGGCAAAACCAGCCCGCAGATCGGCATCATTCTTTCGATCAGCACGCGAACCGTGCATAAGCATCTGGAGAGGGTGTTCCAGAAGCTGAATGTCGAAACACGAACGGCGGCCATTACGCGAGTTTTGGACGAATTATCGAGGTCCGGACCGTACTGAGCCCCTATCCGAACACCAGTCATATCAATTGGGGACGATATCAGTTCCCAAAGCTTTTCCCGGAAAAATGTTACGCTATTCGTAATCTTGCGTATTGTGCGCAATTTCTGCGATAGCTAGGATTCCTCTCGCAGAAGTGACTCTGCAAGGTTTTTGGGCGGCCATCTGCTGCTTTTCAAATCGGCAACAAGTTGTCACTTGGAGTGGAGAATGAAAATGCTTTCGAAACGCCCCGCGGGGCAATCGTTTTTTCCCCGCGTACAGTCGTCCATCACTCGCAACGCCTTGCTGGCGAGCGCCATCGCTGGCGTGACGATCTTTTCGTCGCGGCAGGCGAAGGCCGACGTCGTCTCGACCTTCGATCCCCAAAACTTCGGCCAATTTCTTGATACGGATTCGACCGGCTTCAGTCACAATGCCCCAAATGATCCTACCGAGTGGGGACAATCGCAGACTTTTGGCATAGACGGCAACAATAACCCCTATCTGTCGGCAAACAGCAACTGGACGACGCCCCTCTACCCGGACAACGCCAATGGCGGCGGTCCCTACGATGCCGTGATCAACGGTTTCCCCGTGGAGTTGGCCGTTCCCGGAATTACT
>PMAK01000076.1:0-753 GCA_003153655.1 Phycisphaerales bacterium | reverse complement strand
GCTCCTTGACGATCCAAGGCGCAATTACCTCACCCGCGACGCTCGCATTCAGTTCAAATTGCACGCTCAGCGGAACCGGCACTCTGACAATGACCTCTGGCGGCAACCAGGCACAACTCTTCACCACCGGTGGCGGAACGCTGGTGAATAACCTGGGGGGCGGCATCAATGGCTTTGGCGACATCAGCGCCGCCATGACGAACAACGCCACTGTTAATGCAAATGCTTCGGGCAATACCCTTTTTTTGGTGACCGAGGAGCTTGGCCAAGTCGTGCCGACGGATAACCCCTCTATTACCAATACAGGCACCCTGGAAGCCACCAACGGCGGGATCCTATTGATGGGCGCTATTCCCGGCGATGGCACCGCGCCCGCCTTAACTGTGACCAATACGGGCGGCACCATCAGCGCCGCGGGAGGCACGGTCAATTTCTATAGTACCGTCACCATCAACGGTGGCACGCTCTCCAGCACCGGCACCAGCGGCTTTTTCAACATCGGCGGCGCCACGACGCTCAACGGCGTCACACTCACAACCGGAACAACTTTCACCAATGACGCGCCCAATACGGTCAATCTGCAAGGGACCATCACCAACAACGGCACGCTCATTGGCCAAAACGGCATCTTCGGCCCTTCACTTTTCCTGGCAATCGGCGATATGACCCTGGGCGGAACTGGATCGCTGAATCTGCAAGGCGCGACCTTAGACACCACCGGCACAAACACCATCACCCTCGGAGCATCCCAGA
>PMAK01000143.1 GCA_003153655.1 Phycisphaerales bacterium | reverse complement strand
TTCCAGGTGGTGATTTTGCCTTCCAGATCCGCGGCGATGATGCAATCGCCGGTGGATTCGACGATGGCCGCCAGACGGATTTGGGCTTCTTCCGCGCGTTTGCGGTCGCTGATATCAACGACGATGTTTACTGCCCCAATGAGTTTTCCGTTTTCATCGTGAAGGGGATTTACGTGAGCGAGGACGGTGAAGCGTGCGCCATCCTCCCGTTCGATGACGATTTCCTCTCCATCAAATTCCTTGTCCATTTCCAGAGTCCGCGCCATCCAGCACTGGTTGTGGGGGAGCGGGGATCCATCGGGTGAATAGAGCTTGTGGGAGCCGCAGTACCGATCGACTAGGTGGTTCAGCTTTGGTGTGCGGCCCCAAAGCCGCACAGCATAATGATTGAAGTAGGTGATCAGTCCGTTGGGATCGCAGATGTAAGCGCCGACGGGCAGTTTCTCGAGCAATTGACGGAGCGATGTCTGACTCGCGTGCAACTCCGACTCGCCGCCGCGAATCGAATTGAGTTGCTGTCCAAGCACTTCTTCAGGCATGTCCGACTCCTCGTTCAGTTCTGCATCCCCTGAACGCATATCTTGGCAGGACATTTTTTACGTCCGGACTTCATGATTGGGCCAACGACCATTCGATGGCGTATCTGAGCAATTCCTGTCCGCTGGTCAGGTTCAGCTTGAGCTTCAGATGCTCGCGATAGGTTTCGATGGTCTTGACGCTCAGGCACAATTTATCGGCGATCTGCGAGGTGCCCATTCCGCGGCCCATGAGTTGCAGGACTTCGAGCTCGCGATCGGAGAGTTTTTCGATCGGGGATTTGACCGGGGTGGTTGAGGCGCCGGCGCCGACGAGCTTGCCGAGGAGATGCTCGGAGATCTTTTCGCTGAGATAGGTTTTACCCTTGAGGACTTGTTGAATGGCGCCGAGCAGGACTTCGGGGTTGGCCTGCTTCATGACGTAGCCTTTGGCTCCGGCGCGGAGGGCTCGTTCGGCGTAGATCGATTCATCGTGCATCGAATAGGCGAGGAGGGGGATGCTCGCGTAGCGGCTGGAGAGGTTTTTCATCAGCTCGAGGCCGTTGTTTCCGTTGAGGGAGACGTCCACGATGATCAGGTCGGGCTTGAGCTGACCGGCGAGGGTGAAGGCATCCTGCATATTCCCGGCTTCGCCGCAGACTTCGAGGTTTCCTTCGCCGTTGACGAGTTCGGCGATCCCCTGACGGAGCAGGGGATGGTCATCGACCAGCATGACTCGACTCTTGGGTTTTTTCCGTTCTGTTGACGATCCTGCCACTCGAGTCTCCAAATTAATGCTTCCCTCTGGCCAAACAGTGCAACTTTGCCGTCCAAATCCTCCTTTTGGCATCGAAGGATTCGCGGTTTATTAGCCTCGATCCGATGGGACGATCCGTGTCTTTCCGGAGCATCATACCTCCGGCAAATCCCGCGGGCCAATCAGTGATTCCCCGATAGTTCCATTATTTCCATCTGACTATGGTTGCCCGTGTTGTAAATGTCCGAGCCCGTAGCTGGGCAAGGGATTTGGAAAGAAATTTGTTTTTGAAAGGAGTTGGTTATGCAAATGGCACATGAAGTTGAATCTACGTTGCACCATCTGATTGAAACCTGCCGTGACGGCCAGAACGGGTTCGATTCGGCCGCGAAGGCGATCAAGGATGCGTCGCTTCAGGCGGAACTGACGCAATACAGCATGCAACGGCAGCGTTTCGCATCGGACCTTGAGCTTGCGCTCGATTCGATCGGCGAATCACCGTCGCATGAGGGTGGCAGCATGAGCGGGACGCTCCATCGCGGCTGGATGAATTTGAAGGCGGCGATTGCGAGCAATGATCGCTATGCGGTTCTTTCCGAATGTGAGCGTGGGGAAGACTCGGCGGTGAAGGCGTATCGTGAAGCGACTTCCGCCATTCTCTCGCCGGGCCTGGAGACGCTGGTTGAATCGCAATACGAGCAGGTGCAGCGGGTTCATGACCGCGTGAAGGAACTCCGGGATGCATCCCAACTGAAACATTGAATCGAAGATCCGTCCCCTGAAATCGCCCGAATTTCAGGGATACGGATTTTCCGGCGGTAATTTGAAATTCCAATTACAGGGATAGAAGGAGAATCAGATGTCTATCAATATGGAACCTTTTGGTTGGCAGAAGCTGGCATCTTCGGAAGCAACGCCGAAGCAGGTATTTCCATTTGGGTTACAATGTCGCTCGTGCGGGTATGAGCCGGAAGATCCGGTGGTTGCTCCGCGGCACAAATGCCCGAAGTGCTATNNGCGGATCGCCGATTGTTGGAACTCGCCGCGCAACATTGAGTGCGAACTCGTATGAGAGTGGCGGGTGGTTGCCACGGATGATCCATAATGTATTGGTGGATCGTCCTTGATCGGAAGGATGCGAGTGGATCCTGCGAAGAGCAGTTGCGACCCGGGACGATCATGGCTGCAACGGCTTGGGCCGGGGCTTATTACGGGGGCTTCTGACGACGATCCAAGCGGAATCGCGACATACTCGCAGGCGGGGGCGGGGTTTGGATATGGGCTGCTTTGGACGATGCTTTTTTCCTATCCGCTGATGGCGGCGGTGCAGGAAATCAGCGGGAGAATCGGGCGTGTCACGGGGCAGGGAATAGCTGGGAACATTCGGCGGTACTATCCGGCGTGGCTGCTTTATCCGGTCGTGATTCTGTTGGTATTGGCAAACACGTTCAATATTGGCGCGGATATCGGGGCGATGGGGGAGGCATTAAAGCTGCTCGTTGGGGGAAATGCGCTATTGTATGCCATTGGGTTTGCCGCGCTTTGTGTGATTCTTCAGGTTTTCATTCCATATACGAGATATTCCGTTTATTTGAAGTGGTTGACGCCGGTGTTGTTCAGTTATGTGGCGACGGCGCTGGTTGTGCATGTGCCGTGGGGTGAGGCGTTGCATAAGACGATCATTCCTCGATTTGAAAAATCTGGCGACTATTGGGCGACGTTCATCGCGATTCTGGGGACAACGATCAGTCCGTACCTGTTTTTCTGGCAGGCATCGCAGGAGACGGAGGAGATACGCGACAAGCCTTTGGATCATGCGCTGAACGATGCGCCGGAACAGGCTAAGCAGCAATTTCATCGGATTCGGGTGGATACCTGCGCGGGGATGTTCTTTTCGAATGTGATTGCGTTTTTTATTATTCTCGCGGCCGCGGCGACGCTTAATGTACATGGCGTGACCACGATCGACACCGCGGCGCAGGCGGCGGAGGCGCTGCGGCCGTTTGCGGGGCGGTTTGCATTTACATTGTTCGCGGCGGGGATTGTCGGGACGGGATTGCTGGCGGTTCCGGTGCTGGCGGGATCGGCGGCGTATGCGGTGGGGGAAGCGCTGAAATGGCCGACGGGATTGGATCGAAAGCCGCTGGCGGCCAAGGGGTTTTATTGCGTATTGGCGGTTGCGACTCTATTGGGGCTGGCGATGAATTTTCCGCTCATTGAGAAATATACGCATCTTACGCCGATTCGGGCGCTGTTCTGGAGCGCGGTGATCAATGGGATCGCGGCGGCGCCGATCATGGTGGTGATGATGTTGATGGTTTCCAATCCGAAGGCGATGGGCAAATTTGCGGAGGGTTCGCCTGTCATGAGAATTTTGGGATGGCTGGCGACCGGAGTGATGGCGGCGGCTACGGTGGGTTTGTTTGTTACCTGGAAATCTTAGTTAGATTGTTGAACCGCTGAGCGTATGGCCTGCGTTGATTCGGGGAGGGTGGTGGGGGTTTGACTGGGGCCGGAGTTGTCGGGGTGAATTGGAATCGCCGGGGCCCAGGTCAGCCAATCTTTTTTTGCTTCGTCGTGAAGGACGAATTCGTAATTGTTTTGGGCTTGCTCGCCCATGTTTTTTTCGGGGGTGGCGAAGGCGATTCCGCCGGAGAGCAGGGTGCGGAAGGATTCGACTTTCATTTGGATGCCAGTGAACAGGCCGCCTTTGAAATCGACGGCACTGACGATCCAGAACTGGGTATTCGTTTTTACGAGGGGGCTGTATTGTTGGTGGATGAGGGCGTGGATCTCTACGGAGGTGGAGTCGGGGCTGAGGTGGATGTCTTCGATGACGCCTACTTCGATGCCGCGGAAATAGACGGGAGTGTCGGCTTGTAAATGCTCGAGGCGCGGGGCTTTGAGGACGATGCGCAGGCCGTCTTCGACGCTTGGGGGGGCTTTATCGAGGCCGGTGAATTCTTTTTGCGTATCGCCGTTGCCGGGTATGGAGTCGATGTATGGGCCACTTAAGACTGTGCCAAGGCCGGAGATAGATTGGGTTGAAATCTCGGGGCGGACGATCCAATACATTGCGCCGTTTTTCATGAAGGATTCAGCGGTGCGTTGGAGGCGGCCCTGGACGACGACATGTTTTTGGTCGGGGCTGAGAGAGACGCTGGAGACTTGGCCGATTTCGACGCCGAGGTGCGTGATTCGGGTTTGGCCGGGTTTCAGGCCGTCGGCGTCGCTGAAGGTGAGGGTGATCTGGAGCGCGTGTTGTTGAGCGAGATCGTAGAAATAATAGCCGGCCATGGCGGCGGCGAAGAGGGGGACGAGCCAGATGAGGAGGGGCCAGCGCATCTTTTTGAGGATTGGTTTGGGGAGAGGGCGGTTCATATTGCGGCCTCGTCTTTTTCCCAGATGAGCTGGGGATCAAAACTCGCGGATGCGAAGATGGTGAAGACAACCACGATGGAGAAGGCGATCAACCCTTTGCCGGGGATGATGGTTGCGAGACGCTGGAGCTTGACGAGCGATACGAGGACGGCCATGACGAAGACATCGAGCATCGCCCAGCGGCCGATGACTTCGATGATCCGATAAACCCAGGTTCGCGGCCGCTTCCAGCGCGAGACGCGGAATTTTGTGGTTGCCACCAGGAAGAGGAGTCCCAGGAGTTTTAGAAGCGGAATCAGAATACTGGCGAGAAAGACGATGACGGCGACGATGTAATCGCCGTCGGTGAAGAGTCTGACGCATCCTTGCCAGACGGTGTTTTCGGTGGTTGCGCCGTACATATCCAGCTTGAGGATGGGGAAGATATTGGCTGGGATGTAGAGGATAATCGCGGCCAGCGTGAATGCGGCGGTCAGATGAAGGCTGGCAGGGGTTCGTTTGGCGATCCTGGTTCCGCAACGATGGCATTTGGCAATGGTGCCGGGATTCAAAGGTTCGATGGCATGGATTTGCCCGCAGGTCTTGCATGCGATCGCGACTGTCGGGTCGTGGCTATCCATGTCGGGGCATTCTCTCCGGGTGAATCTTAAATGGCTATATGCCTGAAAAGATACGGTAAAAGCGGCGGTTGAAGAGAGATGCGCGGGCCGGTGGGGTTTCCCCCATTGCCTGATCGCTATATCTGTCAGTATCGTTAACGTATTGGGGCGTGTGGTTTCCCTGCATGATGATCGGAACCGTGATTCTTTTGAGGTTGATCCATTGAGAAGCGTGGCTTGGGGTAAAGTATTTGCGGGAGAATTCTGCCGAGGGACGGCGGTTTTGGCGTTCGTCGTGGCGGGGCTATTTTATTGTGGCGGCTGTGCNNACGCGGCTGGCGATTCAGAATGTTGTCGTGGATCAACTGCGGGATCGGAAGGTTTTTGTTGATGCGACGTATCTATCGACGGTGCGGGAAAACTCGGAGGTGCTTTCGTTCAAGCAGACGCCGCAACCTTATCTTTATCTTCTGGCGGAGCTGCGAGCGAAGTTGTTGCTGAGCGGCGTTCGTTTGATGGATAAGCGGGAAGACGCGGAAATCATTGTCGAGCCTCGCACGGGTGGGATCAGCGTCAATCATCAGGAATATCTGCTGGGCTTGCCGAATATTACAATACCGACCGAAGGCGTTGCGAGCGTTCCTTTCACGACGCCGGAACTGGCGATCATTAAAAGCACGAAGCAATTTGGGTTTGCGAGCGTGGCTTTTGTCGCATTTTGGCGTGATACAGGGGAATTGGTTGCCAAATCGGGTCCGTTCATCGGGCGCACCGCTCGGCAGGACTATTGGATTCTGGGGGTTGCCCTGACACCGGTCGGTAATATTCCCCCGACGCAGCAAGCTCCGGGCTCGGCCGTCAATCAGGATTCGCAATAAGAGCGAGTTTGTATGTCGCAGTCGGCCCCGACAAGCACGTCTGAATCCCGCACACGCCGGTCGTCGTTGCGGCGGTGGGCGATTCGCATTGGGGTGGTTCTGGCGGGATTGCTTGTTTTGATATTCATCGTTGGGGAGATTGTTTTCCTTACGGATCTTCCGCGGAATCTGGTTGTTAATGCGCTTCAGAAGCAATTGGGATTGAAGATCGCGGTTAAATCGCTTTCGACGGGTTGGCTGGGGAATACGACGCTGCATGATTTGGCGATTACGTTGCCGCTGGCGGATAAGGCCTTTCTTGATGTGCCTGAGATGCGGATCAAGCATTCTTCGTTGCCCTGGCTGATTCTGACCGGGTCGATTTCGGTTGATTCCATCGCGATCGAACATCCGCAATTCGCGGTTGCGCAGGATGCGAGCGGGAGTTGGAATTTTCAGGAGGTCGCGGAGCTTTTGGCGCGGGCGGGTGGCTCGAAGAATACTTCTGGGAATTCGGATGCCAATTCGGGCAATGGCATTCCGCAGTTGCCGCGGCTGGATGTGAATGATGCGACGCTTGTTATCACGGATAACGATGGCCGGTCGACGACGATTGCCAACCTGTCGATCAGCGGGAGGCCTGATGGGCNNTTATCAGGCGGGGGTTCCGAATCAACTGGATATATCCGGAAAAGTGGCGGTTGGAGGAGTTTGGAATCATCAGATCAAGTTGAAGTTGCAGGACGTGGGAAGCTGGATGTCGCCGTGGGTTAAATCTTGGCCTCGGTCGGCGCATCTGAGCGCGCTTTGGATGGGGCAGATTGCCGACGGGCAGGTTTCGGGGCGGCTTGATTTTGATGATGCGGTTTATGGCTCGAGCACAATTTCCGGGCCGGTGGATGTTTCTATTCAGGATAATGGGGCGACGCTGCAGCCGGATGGGCTTTTGATCGCGAATTCGTCGGCATCGTCGCTCAGTGCGCGGGTGGATAGCGGGCAGATTTTGTTGAATGGGTCGGATATTGAATCCAAACAGTTGTCGGTTGCGTTTGGCGGAGGCCGGGCCAGCATCGATGGGAAGGTTTTTCTTTCGGATGGCAGTGCGAACTTGCACGCGGCGTGGCGGGATGTGGCGCTGCCGGCATCGGTGGCGCAATCGGGCGATCTGTCGGTGGATTATACGCCGTCGCTGGGACAGCCTCGGTTTACGGCGGTGCTGAGTAGTCAGGGCGCGTCGAAATCGCTGGGGTGGGATAGCCAGATTGATTTGAATGGCACGGGTGATTCGCTGGGGACTCTTTCGCTTGGGGTGACGGCGCAGAAACTTAGGTTTGATTCGCCGGGGGAAAAATCGTTTATCGATCTTTCGGGGCTTGTCGCCCAATTGAGCCGGTCGGGGGATGGACTGTCGCTTACGGATTTGCATCTGGGGAATTCGCATCCGCTCAGCGGGCATGGCGGGTATAGCTTTGCGACGGGGACGGCGTGGCTTTCGTTTGATGCGCGCGGGTGGCCGATTCCGCATGCCGGGACTGGAACACTTAATCTTGATTTTAATATGTGGTCTGATGCGTCGCGCGTGCATTTGGAGCAGCTTTATCTGAGTTCGGGGATGATGAGCGTCTATGGCAACGGCGAATATGTTTATAACTTGCCGAAGCCGGTGAGCGCGCATTTCTATTTTTATGAGCTGCCGCAGTTTGCGTCGGCGCAGGAGCAATCGGACCCGTTCCGGGGACTTTTGCAGGGGAATCTCGACCTTGAAGGAACGCTGAAGCCGGCTGAGATTTCGATTACCGGGGCGGCTTCGGGGGCCGATGTTCATATTGGCCAGCGTCCGCTCGGTGATTTGACGTTTGCCATGCGGGGGAATCTTCGGGATGGGCAGGTTTCTCTCGCGTCGAAAGACATTCAGTTTCTTGGCGGAGAGTGGAATGTCTCGGGGCAGTGGCCGGTGAATAATAGTCTGTTGAGGTTGGATACGGTGAGCGTCCGGCATTTGTCTCTGCCGCTTGCTTTGGCGCGGAAGGATGTGACCGGGCAGCTTGATGGGAAATGGTCTGTTGATATCCGGCAATTCAATCCGAACGGCGTGTTTGTTCAGGGGTCGGCTGTTGTTTCCAATCTGGCGATTGGTGCGCATAAGCCGGATGGCTCGGATGCGGTTTTTGCCGCGGACGGGATTCAGCTTCCGAAGATTCAACTGGAGGATGGGCAGATCGACATCAAGCGGATTACGATGGTGCGGAAGATGTCTGGCGTGAGCGGGCGAGCGAGTGGGAGGATTTCGACGACGCTGGCTCATCCGGCGGAGTTGTCGATTAAGGTTGATGCGTCTTCGTGGCCGATTTATCCGGGAAATGCGGGGGCGCTTTGTGTTCTGTCGGGGAAGGGGAATGTTGATCTTGATCTGAAAGCGGGAACGGCTCTGGGGCATTTGGATGCGCGTGATGATACGTCGCTGGCATCGAAATCGCTCGGACAAATCGATGCGGCTGTTGATTTCAATCGGCGGGAGATTAACGCCAGCAAGATCGAGATTTCGGCGCTGGGCGGGAGCGCTTCGGGACATGCTGCTGTTGATCTCGACAATCTGTTTCAGGCTCAGGGCAGGTTGGATTGGAAGGATGTTGATCTTTCGAAGATTGAGGGGATAACGCCCAATTTGGCGGGTTTGACGGGGAAGGTGAAGGGTTCGCTTGAAGTTCATCCGGCGACTGTGCCGCGTCCGCTTCAGCCGCTGGCGGTTGAGTTGCATATTTTGACGGACAAGGTTCGATGGGGGCAAATTGGCCTTGGGGATTTGCAGACGTTCGTGTATGTGGGGCCGCACCGCGTGGTGCTGGATGATGCGCGGTCGAGCCAGATTGCTTTTGCGGGTGGATTGGTTCAGTTTTGGGGACGGGTGAGCCGGCATCCGGGGGATTTGTATCAGTCGCTGGTGCAGGTGAATCTGCAGCAGCTTGATCTGGATGCGATTGTGCCGAACAGTTCGAAGGTGGCGCGAACGCCGGGCATATTGAGTGGCGTGATTACGGTGGTGGGGCGGCCTGGGGCTCCGGAGCTTGCTTTTGGGGAAGGGCATTTGGTTTTGGCGCGATCGGATTTGGCCGGGACGGGTCCGATTGCGATCCTTTATAATTTGATGCATTTTGGTCATGACGCTTCCAAGCCGCAGGGATTTGGGACGATTGATTTCACCGTTCAGCGAAGGAATGTTTCGATCTCGGCGATGCGTTATCTTGATCGCGGGGCCGAGGTTCACGGGGCTGGCGTGATCAGGGACCTGACGAAACTGGCTCGGAGTCCGATCGACCTGACGCTTGTGGGTTCTGCACGGCCTTTGCAATCGATCTCGCTGCCGGGCGTGTCGGATATTGATGATGCTTTGAATGCGATTCAGCGCGGCGCTGTTACGGTTCATGTCACGGGGACGCTCGATCATCCGATGACCAAGCGGGTTTTATTTTCGGATATTGGGCAGGAGATGCAGAATATTTTGATCGGGATTGGTCAGCCGGGTAATTCGGCGGAATGAACAGGCCGCGCGTTTTCACCGGGCATTGGCCAGCTTTTTCCTGGACGATTCGATGATTTGTTTTGCCTCGGCGACGGGAAAAAGTTCAATATGGCCGTCGACGAAGGCGAGAATGACGACATCGCCGGCTTTGGGATGTTGGAACGGCTGATCGAGCCGGGTATGCATCATGACGGTGGTGTTCGATGCGGTATTCGTGAATCTGTAGAGATTCAGATTGGCCGCGAGGTAGATGAATGATGTGTTGCGATTGATCCAATCGGCGGTCGGATGGTCGGGGATATTGAGGCGCCGTTCGTCGCCCGGGGTTAAACAGGATTCAGCCGCGTCGTGGGCGGTGCGGAACTGGCCAATCACAGATCCAAGATTGGGTGGAAGGCGATCGTTGTGATTGTTGGCATATCTCCAGGCGACTGATGCCAAGTCCCTCATGCGAGCCATGCATTCAGCCGCATTGTTTGTCCATCCATATTTGTCGATTTGCAGATCGCTGGGCTGAGTGGCGGCATTTGGGTTGGTTGGCTGGGTGGTTGGGGATATGTCATGGGTATCGTCCGCGGTGGCGGTTGAGAATGGGATTGCGATGATCGCCAATAGGAGCGAGGCGATTAGCATGGGCCGTTGCGAAGAAAATGTTTCGGGTGAGTGCATACAGGTTGCCTCCGCTAAAGGATCTCGCGGGATATTGCATGGATAATACGGATTCCACTTGANNTTTTCTGTGGGATCCGTATAAGACGCAGTCATTGCGGATTGCTTTCATGAAATTTTGGGCATCGACTTAACCTCCTGAATGAGTCATTCGGAGGACGTGGTAAATGACGAAGACGGCCAGGATTGCAAAGGCGGCGACCATCGTCAGGTACATGAAGATCGGGGCTCTGGCCCAGGCGGGGATTCGTTTTGGCGATGGATCAGAGATGGGCTGGTCTGAATTGGTTTCGGGTTTGTTTTGGTTCATTTCGTGTCCTTGTCCCAATGTAGCAGTTCGATGACTGCGCCGAGTTGGGCTTTGCTGTCCAAGTAAGCGTAACCGCCTTCGTTGTTGCCGAAACGGCCCTGGTGGAGGAGGGGCATTCCCATTTCCCGGCAGGCTTGGAGGGAGCCATTGATGTCTTTGACTTTGAAGGCGATGTGGTGGATGGATTCGCCACACTGATCCAATTGCTCCTGCCAACTGCTGCCGGGGCCGAGGGGTTGGATTAATTCCAGTTGGCAGGCGCCGGTGTCGAGGAAGGCTAGTTTGCACTGGGCGTTGGAGGGCTTGCCGCGATAGGTCATGTTGCAGGTTAGGCCTGGATCGGTGCTGAAGGATTTTGGGGGATCGACGCCCAGCAGGGCGGCCCAGCGCTTGGCGGTTGCATCGACGTCCCGGCAGACGATTGCGATTTGGATGATGGTTTTGCATTCGGTGTTGGGTTGCATGTTTTGCTTTCTGAAAAGCGTGCGTCGCACTTCGACAGGCTCAGCGCGTCCCGGCGCGCCGGGACGCGGCTAAACTTGGAGTGGGGGGTTTCATTTGAATGTTACTTGGTTGATTCATTAGGGCTTCGCATTTCGCAATCGCGCCAGTTCACTGCTCATGTTGAAGAGTTGCGGGCTCATGTCATCGCGCGGGACGCGAACGTCTATGACGCAGACTTCGTTGCTGCCCATGGCGCGGCGGATTACGCCGTCTAGTTCGCCCTTGGTGCGGGCGATGGAGGCGGAGCCGCCGCCGACGAGGTCGCAGATTTGGCCGTAATTCCAGCGTGTGATGATATTGAAGCGGCCGTCGCGGATGCGGCGCATGGTGCCGTAGCCGTCGTTGTTCAATATGAGAACGATGGGGCGGAGGCCCAGGCGGACGGCGGTGGAGAGTTCGTTGCCGGTCATTTGGAATGCGCCGTCGCCGACGAGGACGAAGGGGCGGAGGGAGGGGTTGGCCATGCTTACGCCGATGGATGCGGGGACGGCGAAGCCCATTGAGAGGTAATAGGCGGGGGCGATGAACTCGGCTCTTTTGCTGGTGCGGATGCCGAGTGCTCCGAATAAGCCATCGCCCACATCGGAGACGACGCAGCAATTTTCATCGAGATTCAGGGCGACGATGCGGATGACCTGCTTCATCGTTAGTTCGTCGGTTAGTTCGGATTTTTTGAGTGGCTCGGGATCGGTGTGGGGATTGGGGTGTTTGAATTTTTTGCGTTTGATGGGCGCGATCGACAGGGCTTTTAGGAAGTCGGTGAACTGGACGTAGTCGTAGTGGTGGTAGCGGACGCCGATGGTTTCGGTGGTGGCGAGGACGGTGCGGTTGCGGTCGAGTTTGGCGGTGTAGATGCCCATGCTCATGTCGGTGATGAAGGTGCCGAGCATTAGGACGCAATCGGAGGATTCGACGTATTGGCGGACGGCGGAGTCGCTGCTGATTGCGCCGCCGTAGACGCCGAGGTAGAGCGGGTGATTTTCGGCGACGGCGCTTTTGCTGAGTAGATCGCTGGCGATGGGGATGTTTGCGCGTTCGGCGAGTTTTAGGGCGAGGTCGGTTACGCCGTAGCGGTGGAGTTCTACGCCGGCGAGTAACACGGGTTGTTTGGCGTCGGCGATCATCTCGAGTGTTTCGTTGAGCGCGGCTTTGAGGGAGCTTGGGTCGGAATGGAGGATTGGGGACTGGGGGATCGCGGGGATGTTGATGATGCGATCGACCATGTCGTGCGGGACTTCGATATAGACCGGGCGCTTGTAGCGCAGGCAGGCCTGCACGCAGCGGACGATTTCCTCGGCGGCGCGTTGTTCGTCGAGTAAGACGGTTGAGGCGACGGTTACTTCGTCATAGACGCGGCGCTGGGTGTCGAAGGTTTTTACTTTGTGGTGGAGGAGTGGATCTTTTTCGCGATCTTTTTTGCCCGGTGCGCCGCTGATGACGACGACGGGGGATTTTTCGGCGTATGCGCCGGCGATGGCGTTGACGACGTTGAGGCCGCCCACGCAGTAGGTGACGCAGACGAGGCCGATGCCGTTGATGCGGCTGTAGGCGTCGGCGGCGAAACCCGCGCCGGGCTCGTGGCACATGGTGATGGATTGGATTTTGGAGCGGTCGAGCCAGGCGAAGGTTGGGAGGGCGAAGTCGCCGGGGACGCCGAAGCTGTGGCGGACGCCGACGCGGTGGACGAGAATGCGCAAGTGAGCCTGCTGACCCTGCATAATGCCAAGGGCCTGGAGTTTCCGATCGTGTTTCTGGCGGGCATGGAAGAGGGACTGTTCCCACACCAGCGGTCCATGGCTTCGGTGGCGGCGCTCGAGGAAGAGCGGCGCTTATGCTACGTGGGGATGACGCGCGCGGAGAAGCGATTGTACCTGACCTGGGCCAAGTACCGGCGCCGGTTTGGGGGCGGGGAACAGGAGCGTACCGTGCCGTCGCGGTTTCTGAGCGAGGCGCCCGCGGACTTGATCGTCAATCTGGGCGACGACGATCGCGTGCCGCAGGTGGACCTGCACGCGGAACGCTTTCAGGTGCGGCAGAGCGCGGAGCGCAACACGTTCACTGGAAAGACTTACAATTCGCTGGAGAATATCTCGCAATTTTTCCAGGAGCGGGGAGTGGCGTTTCCGGCGCGGAATGCGGCGCCGGCCCCTGGGCAGCGGCCGCCGGGTCCGGTAGCACCGCCCGCCAGGCCCGCCGCCGCGGCTGCTCCAGTGCGAAAAGCGGCGCGGACCGGCATGACCGTGGAGCATCCCAAGTACGGCACCGGAACGGTAGTGCGGCGCGAGGGCGAAGGTGAAGATGCCAAGATTACAGTCAGCTTTCCGCGGTATGGGTTAAAGAAGCTGGTGGAAAAGTACGCGGGGCTGAAGAGAGGCTGAGACGCGGAAACGCGAAAAATAAAAATGAATACGACAACAATCACTGATAGACTTGAACGAAAGAAGCTGAAGAGGGTGGCGCGGAAGAAGGCGGCTCCCAAGGCCAAGCGCGCGGCGGGTGTGGCGCGTGGGTCGATGAAGAAAAAAGTAAAGAAGATGGTGCAAGGTCAGCGTAAACGTTAATTTCGGGACAGGCCGTTGAGCCAACTATTCCGCACCAAGAGCATCGACGCTCTGATTAAGGCTTCCGAGGAGCCGGACAAGCGCCTGCGCAAGACGCTGGGCCCTTGGAGCCTCACGGCATTTGGCGTGGGTGCGGTAATCGGCTCCGGCATTTTCATCCTGACCGGCACGGCGGCGGCCGGGGAAACGCTGCGCAATACCTCGATCTTACACGCTACCGTGCTCGATCTGATCCTGCACGGGCCGCATGCGGTTTCCATGGTGGGTAGGCCGGGAGCGGGGCCGGGCATTTCGCTATCGTTTCTGTTGACGGCGATTTGCTGCGGCTTCGCGGCGTTGTGCTACGCGGAGCTGGCCTCCATGATCCCGATCGCGGGCAGCGCGTATACGTACGCCTACGCGACGCTGGGCGAGATCATCGCCTGGATCATCGGGTGGGACCTGATCCTGGAGTATGCCGTCTCCAACATG
>PMAK01000051.1 GCA_003153655.1 Phycisphaerales bacterium | reverse complement strand
CAATGCTTTGCTACCTGTTCAACACCCGCCTGGAATGGATCGACTTCACCCGCCTCCGCACCGGCCGCGATGCGAGCATCTATCTCCAGATCACGCGGGGGGGCTATACACTTCACGATTGGTACGTCGCCTATTTCATTGGTGACATCGGCACCTATTCTGTGGCCGCTCACGAAGGATGGCATCAATTCGTCGCCCGGCATTTCAAAGGCCGGCTTCCTCCGTTTCTGGAAGAGGGGATGGCCTGCATGTTTGAAAACGTCGAGTGGGACAACGATCTGCCGCGATTCAATTTATCGCTGAATCCCGCCAGGGAGCTTTCTCTGCGAAAGGCAGAGGACGAAGGCGAATTGTTTTCCCTGAAAGATCTGGTCGTGCTGCACGCCGGCCAGGTGGTGGGGCGGTCGGACGTAAGGATTCAGGCATGGTATGCCCAGGATTGGGCGTTTGCCCGATTTTTGAGGGAGGGAGAGAACGGGAAATACCGCCCCGCGCTGCAAAAACTACTGGCCGACACCGCTGCGGGCACCGTCTACGATCCCACGGGATCGCTCCGGGTCCGCTATCTCGGCTGGAATCCCGCCGGCGTAATCCCGCTTTTGGAGCACTATCTCGGCGAAGACCTCTCTGTCACCGACCAGGCTTATCAGCAGTTCATGCACAAAGTCGCATATGAGGAGATGAATCAGCAATTTCAGATGCAATAACATTCACGAGCAAAAAATATGTTGTTGGTTTGAGGGGGTACGCGTTATATTTGCGCTATGGCCCAGTTCACCCATCCGAAACATCGTCGCGAATGTAGATTCAGCGGCCGGGTTCAAGGGGTGGGATTTCGATATACCGTGACAAACCTAGCGATGCAGTACGATGTGGGCGGATATGTAAGAAATCTGCCGGATGGAAGGGTCGAATTGGTCATTGAAGGCCCCGACGAGGAAATGGATCATCTGCTGGAAGACCTGAACAGGAAAATGGACGGCTACATCCGGGGGGTCGATCAGACCGAAGCAAACGCCACCGGGGAATTTGATTACTTCGCCATTCGGCATTAAACATATCTCTGGCGCCCAAAATTCCTAAAGCTCAATGTACCGAACTCTGGTTATTCTTCGATATACGTTCCTCGAAACCGTGGTCCAGCCGATCTACGCGCTGTTGCTCACCCTGGGCGCCGCCATTCTAATTATCTTCGGCCTGCTCCCATTCTTCACGCTAGGCGAAGACACCAAAATGTTCAAATCCGTCGCACTTGACGTGATTCTCCTCCTGGTTCTCCTGGCAACCCTCTTCGCGACCAGCAAATCCATTTACGAGGAAATCGAGGACCGCACCATGCTCACCCTAATGAGCAAGCCCGTGCGCCGCTCGGAAGTGATGATCGGCAAATATCTCGGCATCATCATGGCGGCGGCGCTGGGCGTCGCCATCCTCGGCGTGATTGTCATCTTCGGCACCTGGCTCAGAATTCCCACTGACTATCTGCTCAACGCCAATTCACTGAACGACGTGGTGGCTAGGCAGATTCTCGATTACCGCATGATGCACATCTCCGGCCTGATTCCGCAGCTCGTGCTGACCTGGCTCCAGATCAGCGTGCTGGCGGCGATCGGCGTCGCGCTCTCAACCCGGTTTTCGCTGGTGGTGAATCTCCCCACGGTGATCATTCTTTATCTCGCCGGCAATCTGACCCGATTCTTGCTGCCGATCATCGGCGGCCCATTGACTGACAAGCCTGAAATCGTCCGCGTCATAGGCCGCGTTGTGGCTCTTGTGCTTCCCTTCCTCGGCACGTTTGATCTGAAAGACATCACGATCCTCTCGACGATAAAAATCGGGAGTTTCGCCAGCGATCCACAGGCGGTCGCGCTCGGGCCAATCTGGGGATACGTGGGAATAGCCGCCCTTTATGCGGCTGCGTATTGCACGTTTGTCCTCTGCGTCGGAATGTGGAGCTTTCAGCGCCGTGAACTGGGCGGCGGCGAAGGATAGACGCCCAAGTTCCTTTCCTGCTTTTTCAAAAACATATCAATTCTTGAGTTGAGTATTCAATTGTTACGAATTTCGCCGAGATTTTGCTTGCGATACCTAGAACCACAAGGTAACATTCCCGTCAATGTCCGCCCGCGAAACAAATCCCAACTTCATGAACGGAGTTCCGGAACTGCTCATCCTCAATCTGCTCCAACAAAGAGAAATGTACGGCTATGAAATCGTCCAGGCCATCCGCGACCGCACCAGCAACGTGATCGCCGTAGGCGAAGGCGTCGTCTATCCCGTCCTGCACGCCCTGGAACGCGATGGAGCTCTGAAATCCCGCCGCAAAACCGTCAGCGGCCGCAGCCGAATCTATTATTCCTTAACACCCGCCGGATCGCGCCGGCTGGCGGACCTGTCGAACACATGGACGAATCTAATAACCGCAATCCAAAAAATGCTGACCGGAGGCCAACATGCACCGATCCTTCGATGAACTCCGCGAACGCCTGCTCCGCGCCGGCATCGCCCCCCGACATGTGCGCCGCTACCTCGCCGAGCTGACGGACCACTGGGCCGACCTGACGGCCGACGAGCAGCGCGCAGGGCGCGATCGCGCAGAAGCCGAATCCGCCGCATTCGCCCGCCTCGGGGAAGTCGATCATCTCGCCAAGGCGATGATCGATCAGCGGCAATTCCAATCCATCAGCGCCCGCGCCCCGTGGCTGATATTCGGTGTCGCCCCCATCTGCCTGCTCGCGTCGGCATACTTCGCAGCTTGCGCAATCCTCTGGTCCGGCTGGAAAATCTTCCTCCCGGGCGCCGATACGCCTTTTGTCCGAATCGACGGGCTCGCAATCCTCTACTTCGGCGCTGGCCGATGGCTCTATTATGGCGCTCCGGTTCTCATCGGCTGGGCCATCGCCCTTATCGCCACCCGCCAAAGATTCACCGCCGTCTGGCCGCTCGTCTGTTTTTTCCTCCTCGCATTGATCGGAGGCATAACACAAGTTCACGCCACTCGCGCCATTCCCGGCGGAGTCAGGCAAATCAGCCTGGGCTTTATTCCACCCCTTCAGGGCGTTTCCTACGCGCTGTTTCACGACCTGATCATTCTCGCGCTGACCGCGCTGCCGTATCTCATATCGCGATTCCAAAAGCCGCGCCGCCTACCAGCCTGACCGTCCGATTCCCGGCTCGTTCATCAGCCCAGCGAGTCCGCGTCACAATCGTGAAAAAAAACTTCGTGGAACGCCCCGGAAATCCGCGGGCCAAATCACTATTCCCGCCAAACGCCTCCGCGCTGGTATATTATTGAGCATGAGCGCACCCACGCGCGAGCAATTCATCAACGAAGTTCTGAAGGCCGTCGGCGACAAATTCCCACTCGTGAAGATTTCGCGCGCGGAGGAGCCATTCTCCATGCGCGTCAACGGACACGTCGCCTCCCTGGAAAACCTCTACCGCATGTCCGTCCTTCGCCCGGAATCCACCCGCCGGCACGTAGAGCGATGGATCGTCGAACTCCTGCGCGCCGCTGAAGGAACGCCCGATCTGGATGGCACGTTCGAAGAGCTGCGCCCCAGGGTTTTGCCTATGGTCGTCCCCGAAAGCGCCGATCCGCATCAGATATCCGTAATGCAGCCCCTGGTGGATGGCCTCTCCGTCGCCTACGGAATCGACAATGATCGGACCATCTCCCATATCACTCATAAGCGCCTCAAGAAGTGGAAGATCACGGTTGACGACCTGCATGAGGCTGCCCTGGAAAACCTGACCCTGCGAAGCCAGGCGATCAACGCCCACGCCGCCCAGGACGAGCAAGGCGAAATCGAGCTGATCCTCTTCCAGACGATGGATGGTTACGACGCCAGCCGCCTCCTCCTGCCCGATCTCCACGGAAAACTCCGCGAGCACCTCGGCAGCCCCTTCGCAGCCGCGATCCCCAATCGTGACATCCTCCTCTGTTTCCGAAATGACGAGCCAACGGTCACGCGCCTCCGCCCACAGGTCCACAAGGATTTCGCCCAAATGCCGCATCAGGTAACCGACAGAATTTTGCTCGTAACCGCGGATGGAATCGCCGTGAGGGAATGAGACAACGGGAAATCTCTTTCAATCCCATTCTCTTTCCAATCTACACCCGTCATTCTAGAATCCGCCCATGCGCCTCGGAATCTGCACCAAGGTTGAACGTGCCGCTGAATTGCGGGACACCGGCGCGGATTTCGTTGAGGAAAACGTTCAGACGCTGCTTCAGGGCTTGATTGACGATGCACAATGGGGTGGGATGAAAAGGGTTGGCGGATCAGCGCTTCCGGTCCTGGCCGCAAATTCGCTGGTGCCGGGGGATTTAAAAATCGTCGGTGATTCCGTCAATTTCGATCAGCTCCAAAAATATATCGGCAATGTTGTATCCCGCGCAAAGCGCGTGGGCATGAAAATCTTGGTATTCGGCAGCGGCGTTGCGCGGAACGTGCCGGACGGATTCGACCGCAAGCGCGCTCAGGCACAGATCGTCTCATTTTGCAAAATGGCCGCTGGATCATGCGCCAGCGCGGGAATCACCCTCGTCGCCGAACCGCTGAATCGCGGAGAATGCAATATCATCAACAGCGTCGCCGAAGCGATGGAATATGTGAAAGCCGTGGATCACCCGAGTTTCCAATGTCTGGTTGACAGCTATCATTTCTGGGTCGAGAACGAGCCGCTGGAAAACCTGGCCGCGGCAATGCCCTGGATTCGACACGTTCATCTGGCCGACAAGGAGGGTCGCGTCGCCCCGGGCGAAAGCGGGACGGCTGATTACCGCCCCTTCTTCCGCCTCCTCAAGCGAGCCAATTATCAGGGGGCGATCTGCGTCGAGGCGCTGGGCTTCGACGATTTTCAAACGGTCGGGACACGAGTCGTTTCGTTCATCAGGCGGCAATGGGAAGAGGCCTGAATACATTCAATTTACTTTTTTAAGGAAGTACAAATATGTCTCACCGAATTTTCAATTTCAGCGCAGGTCCGGCAATGTTGCCAACCGAAGTCCTGGAGAAATCCGCGACCGCTCTCGTCGATTACCAGGGCAAGGGATTTGGCATCGCCGAGGTCAGTCATCGCGGCAAGGAATTTGAAGCCGTCAACGACGAAGCAAACACCCGATGCAAGCAACTCCTCGGCCTGGGCGACACCCACGACGTCCTGTTTCTCCAGGGCGGCGCCACCATGTTCTTCACCCTGATCCCGATGAATTTCCTCCACACCAGCGCGGATTATCTCGTCGGCGGCGAGTGGAGCAAAAAAGCCGTCTCCGCCGGCAAAGACGTCGGCGCCATCAACGTGGTCGCCACCAGCGAAGCCAGCAATTTTGATCATTCACCAGCCTCAGGCGAATGGAAAATGTCGGACAAAGCCGATTATTTCCACGTCTGCACCAACGAAACAGTTCACGGCCATCGTCTGCCGACCTGGCCAAAGCATCCCAACCTGGTCGTCGATGCCAGCAGCGAATTCATGTCTCGTCCCCATCCGGTCAAAGATTGCGCCTTCGTCTACGGCGGCGCACAAAAAAATCTAGGCCCCTCCGGCGTCGTCCTGGCGATCGTTCGCAAAGATCTCTATCCCAAGCAGAAGAAAACCCTCAGCAAGCTCTGGAGCTTCAAAGACCAGGCCGAGAACAAGTCGATGGTCAACACGCCCCCAACCTTCGGCGTCTACATCTTGCTCGAGATTTTCCGCTGGCTCGAAGTCCAGGGCGGACTCGCCGCAATGGAAAAACGCAACGCCACCAAAGCAGGCCTGATCTATAGTGTCATTGACGGCAGCAACGGCTTCTACAAAGGCACCGTCTCCAACAAAGAGCAGCGTTCACACATGAACCTGACATACAAGTTGCCAAGCGAGGAACTCACAGACGAATTCATAAAAACAGCCGCCAAAAGCGAAATGGTCGGCCTGAAAGGCTACCGCACAGTAGGCGGCATCCGCGCCAGCGCCTACAACGCAATGCCGGTCGAAGGATGCCAGGCCCTGGCCCAGTTCATGAAAGATTTCGCCTCGAAGAAGTCATAGCGGAAATACAAAATGCAGCCGCAGAGACGCAGAGGAAGACGCGAAGAAATGCAATTTAGCCACAGATAAAAATCAGATGCACACAGATGAAAGCCAAATCAAATTGCATTTTATCTGTGTGCATCTGATTTTTATCTGTGGCNNGTCTCCGCGCTCTCTGCGTCTCTGCGGTCCAATTGAATTTCCCAATTGTCTTGTCGGACCAAGCGGAAGGTAACCACATGTCGACCCAATCCATCGAATCCGCGCAGCAGGAAAACCGCGTATTTCCCCCCAATCCCGCGTTCGCCTCTAA
This sequence comes from Phycisphaerales bacterium, assembly GCA_003153655.1. Taxonomy (GTDB): domain Bacteria; phylum Planctomycetota; class Phycisphaerae; order Tepidisphaerales; family Tepidisphaeraceae; genus PALSA-1353. Next base: position 7,935 of record PMAK01000051.1, on the reverse strand, counting down.
CGCCTGGATCAAATCCCGCCAGCAATACGACCAGATGTACCGCGAATCGATCGACAATCCGGACCAATTCTGGAGCAAGATCGCAAGCGAACTCCATTGGTTCAAAAAATGGGACCGCGTCTTGGATTGGAATCTCCCCAACGCCAAATGGTTCGTAGGCGGCCAAACCAACGTCTCCCACAACTGTCTCGACACCCATATCGAAAAAGGCCGCGGCAATAAAACCGCGATTCTCTGGGAAGCCGAGAACGGCGATGTCCGCAACGTCACCTTTCAGCAATTGCGAGACGATGTCTGCCGCTTCGCCAACGGCCTGAAAAAACAGGGCGTCAAAAAGGGCACCCGGGTCACAATCTACATGCCCATGGTTCCCGAAGCCGCCGTCGCCATGCTCGCCTGCGCCCGTCTCGGCGCGCCTCATAGCGTCATCTTCGGCGGATTCAGCAGCCAGGCCATCGCCGATCGCGTGGATGACGCCAAAAGCGAAATCATCATCACCGCGGACGGCGGCCACCGGCGCGGCCAAATCGTCCCCCTGAAAAATAACGTCGACGAAGCCGCCAAGAAAACCACCCTCATCAAAAAGGTCATCGTCTTCAAACACACCGCCGAAAAAATCGGCTGGGTCGATGGCCGCGACATCTGGTGGAGCGACGTGATCGCCGGCCAATCCGCCACCTGCAACGCCGAGCCCATGGACGCCGAAGACCCGCTCTTCGTCCTCTACACCAGCGGATCAACCGGCAAACCCAAGGGCATCATCCACACCACCGGCGGCTTCCTCGTCGGCTCCTACATCACCACCAAATACGTCTTCGATCTCCACGAAAAAGATATCTACTGGTGCACCGCCGACGTCGGCTGGATCACCGGCCACAGTTACGTCGTCTACGGCCCCCTCGCCAACGGCGCAACAACCCTGATGTACGAAGGCGCGCCCAACCACCCCGATTTCAGCCGGTTCTGGGCAATGATCGCCCGCCACAAGGTGACGGTTTTTTACACCGCACCAACCGCCATCCGCGCCTTCATCCGCGCCGGCCGCCAACTCGTCGATCCGCACGATCTATCTTCTCTGCGCGTCCTCGGCACCGTAGGCGAACCGATCAACCCCGAAGCCTGGATCTGGTACTGGAAAGAGATCGGCGGCGGGCGCNNTGGTGGCAAACCGAAACCGGCGCGATCATGATTACGCCACTCCCCGGCGTCACCCCCACAAAACCCGGCACCGCAACCCTCCCATTCTTCGGCGTCGATGCGGCAATCGTCGATATCCAAGGCAAAGAACTCCCCCCCAACGAAGGCGGCCTGCTCGTCATCCGCAAACCCTGGCCCTCCATGCTTCGCGGAATCCTCAACGATCCCGACCGCTACGTCCGCCAATATTGGACCGACGTTCCGGGCTTCTATTTCACCGGCGACGGGGCCCGCCGCGATGCCGACGGCTACTTCTGGATCANNTCACCGGCGACGGCGCGCGCAAAGACGCCGACGGCTACTTCTGGATCATGGGCCGCGTCGATGACGTCATCAACGTCTCCGGCCACAGACTCGGCACCGCCGAAATCGAAAGCGCTCTTGTCTCCCACCCAGCCGTCGCCGAAGCCGCGGTCGTCGGCATGCCCCACGAAATGAAAGGCCAGGGCATAGCCGCTTTCGTAACCCTCCGCAGCACCTTCAAACCCGGCGAGTCGTTGAAAAAAGAATTGATGGCCGCCGTCACCCAGCAGATCGGCAGCCTCGCTCGCCCCGATCAAATCCGCTTCACGGATGCACTCCCAAAAACCCGTAGCGGAAAAATCATGCGGCGTCTTCTAAAAGAAATCGCCGCCGGCGGAGAGGTGAAAGGGGATACCACCACGCTCGAAGATCTAAGCGTCGTCGCGCGATTAAGTGAAAAGGAAGAAAGCTGAAACCAAGTGTTTACCCGGGATTCCGTAACCATCATCACCGCGACCACCGGCCATCGATTCCTCAGCCGCTGCCTCAACTCCATCCAGAACCAAACCTTCGCACGCCGCGAGCATTTCGTCGTCTCCGATGGCCTCGAACATCGCGAAAAAGTCGATCAGGCCATCGCCACGCTCACCGAAATTCGCAACGGCATCAGTGTCCTCTCTCTCCCATATCCAACCGGCAAGCAAGGATGGTGCGGCCACCGCATTTACGCAGCCATGTCACTGCTGTGCAACGCCGAGTTCGTCTGCTTCCTCGATGACGACAACTGGTTTGAACCCGATCACATCGCCAGCCTCGTGGCCGGGATTCGAGCCGACAATGCGATGTGGGGCTTTTCCCTTCGCCGAATCTTCGATGCCAACGGAAATTTCGTCGCACTGGATAATTGCGAAAGCCTCGGCAATCTTCACCCGGTCTTTTTGGACGATTCCGACCGCCTGATCGACACGAATTGCTATCTCCTGCGCAGGGAGGTAGCTGTCGCCTGCGCCCCAATCTGGTATCGCCCGGCTATACCGACCGAGGGCCTGCCAGCCGATCGCACAGTCACGCAATTTCTGCTGAAAGAATTCCCCCGCGTCCATTGCACCCGGCGACACACCGCAAACTACACGGCCGGCAGCAACTCCAACAGCGTGAAACCTGATTACTTCATCAAGGGCAATCAACTGATGCAGCAGCGCTATCCGGGCGGACTTCCGTGGGAAAATCAGTGATTTTTCGGCTGGACGAAGAAGTCTCATTAGGAAATCGATCGTGTCGTCGGCTGGCGAGCTCGCCGCCGCAGAAATGCCGGCATCGTGACGGCGAATAGACTAGTCCCCGTTGGCTCGGGCACGTCAGTGAGGAGAAAAAGATTGTTACTCAGACCTTGATTTCCACCCGTCAAAATGCCGTCACCAAGAATATATTGAGGCGATCCATCCACAGTCGTGCCTGCTGTTCCCGGCGCGTAGATCTCGGCGAGGCTCTGCCAGCCTTGCGCGGTCAGCCCTCCATTGACCAATGCTCCTAGATCATGGAAGCCATCTTCCAAACAATAATAAAACACCTGTGAACCCATGTCGGCTGACCCGTCGAATAGTTCGTAGTATCCAAGAACAACGCCGGTATCCGTCACAGTTTCCGGCACGGTATAGCTGAAGCCGTTTCCCGTATCCAGACCGAATTGGAGGGGCGTCGTGACGTCGGTGCTGCTGTCAAAAAACCATCCTGAGTATCCAAGTCCACGTCCAGTGGAATCGAAGCGCGCGGACGTGCCGATGACATCGCCCACATCGTTGAGTTGGGATGCAATATTAGTGCTCGATTCATAAGTGCCCGCTGAAGTGGAATAGCTGTATCCCGCGCCTGTGAGATTAATTTGTTGCGTGGTCGCCCCATTAAAAAACCAGGTGTCCAAACCGAGGTTGACTCCAGACGCGCTATAACGAGTCGACGTTCCAATCGCTTGTCCCAGGTCATTTAATTGCAGCGGAAGACTTGATTGAATTATTCCATTCGATGTCGAATAGCTGTAGTTGTTGCCGGTTAGACCAATCTGCTGTGTGCCGGCGCCATTAAACAACCAGGCATCCGTCCCAAGGGCGGTTCCGGATGAGTTGTAACGATTCGAATATCCCAGAGCGTCTCCCGATTTATTAATCTGCTGCGCAACAACGCGCTGAAACGTCCCGCCCGCGGTGGAATAGCTGTAATTCGCACCCGTTAACCCAATGTGCTGATAATTTGCACCAGACAAGATCCACGCATCGTCACCGAGGTCCGTTCCCGACGGACTGTATCGCTCCGACTCGCCCATCACCTGACCGACATCGTTCATCTGAATGGCCTGGCTATGCTCAAATGTTCCGCCGGCGGTCGGATAGCTGTATCCCGCTCCGGTCAGGCCGATCTGCTGAGTGGTGGTTCCGTTGAATAGCCACGCGTCTGTCCCAAGATCGCCCCCCGCACCCGGACCCTTATAACCACTCGTGCCGCTGAATCGAGCTGAATCTCCGATGACTTCTCCGGCGTTGTTAAGCTGCAATCCTTGTTCATAACTATACGGGCCGCCGTCCAGCGTGATGCTGTAAACCCCACCGGTTAATCCGATCGCCTGTGTGCTGGTTCCACTATAAATCCATGCAACCAGTCCAGGCTCCGAGTTGTTTCCGGCCAAGATATCTGAAAACCCCATTACCTGCCCCGCGTCGTTCAACTGCTGAGCGACACTTGCCTGATAGGTTCCTCCCGTGACAGACCGGCTGTAAATGGAACCGGTCAGACCTATTGATGCCGTGCTGGTGCCATTGAAAATCCAGGCATCATTCCCCAAGGTTCCCCCGGTTGCGCTAAATCGATCTGACGTTCCGATGACTTCGCCCGCGTCACTAAACTGCGCGACTTCCGTCCATTCATAAGTGCCGCCTGAAGCAGCATAGCTGTATCCCGGCCCCGTTAAGCTGATGATGTTCGTGCTATTGCCACTGTAAAACCACGCATCGATGCCCAGGTAAGTCCCCGATGCGCTATATCGAAATGATGTTCCCGCAACCTGTCCAGCGCCGACAATACCATCTGCGTAGCTGATTTGAATGCTGCCGAGCGAATTGCTGTAAGAATATCCCGGCCCGGTGAGTCCCACCTGGGTAATGTCGTAGGTGGGTTGGGCCGAAGCCAGACGAAGGGTACAGGCCATTTGCAGTAACAAGGCAAGTAGAACACCACCCATGTGTGCTGGCCTAAATGATGCCATATTGATCGATCCTGATAGTGAGATTCTCATACAAATCATCTCCATTGCTTCTTTGATCGACATCCTGACATCACAGTGAAAATTAAACATTGGCCTTCCCGCGCAATCTGGGGTCGGGATATTGCGCAATTCGTCATAGGTAAAATCCCTATCGCTTGCAGCACACCGCATAAAAATAGTACCCTTGTCCCATGCCAACAGAACGGATTCTGGCTCAGGCAACCGCCCATCATCAGGCCGGACGTCTCCCCGAAGCCGAAGTCATCTACCGTCAAATCCTCGACGCCGAACCGGAAAATTCCGACGCCCTCCATCGCCTCGGAATACTGGCGATCCAAACCCAGAACCACGAAGCCGCGATTGAACTGATCTCCCGCGCAGCAGAACTCCGTCCCGACAGCCCACTCGTCTTCGGAAGCCTCGGACAAGCTCTCGCCGCCGCCGGTAGGGCAGACAAAGCAATCACCGCATTCCATCGAGCGATAGATCTGCGTCCCGATTTACTCGACGCCCTGTTCGGCCTAAGCCTCGCCCTCCAATCCACAGGCCGCCGCGATGAAGCGCTCACCGCATACCATCGCCTGCTCGAACTCCACCCCGATTTCGTCGCCGGCCACAACAATCTCGGAAATGTCCTCTTCGCCCTCGGCCGCATCGAAGAAGCCGTCACCGCCTATCGCCGCGCCGTCGATCTAAAACCCGATTACGTCGACGCCATCGGAAACCTCGGCAGCGCCCTGATGTCCCTCAAACGAACCGAAGAAGCCATCGCAACTTTCCGCCGCGGCCTAGCGCTCCAACCTGATTCCCCGCTCATCTGCAACAATCTCGGCAACGCACTCTCCGGCCTGAAACGCTACGACGAAGCAATCGACCTCCTCAAACGCGCCCTCAACCTAAAACCCGATTTCGCCCAAGCCGCCTACAACCTGGGCAACGCTCTGAACGGCCGCGGCAAATACACCGAAGCCGTTGAGTCATTCCGCCGCGCCGTCTCCCTCGATCCCGCCATGGTCGATGCCCACAACAACATGGGCAACGCCCTGCAATTGCTAAGCGATTACAAAGCCGCCGCCGACGCTTACGTCGCCGCGCTCAACTGCAAACCCGATTTCGTCGTTGCCTACAACAACCTCGGCAGCACCCTCCGCCGCGTCGGAAAACTCGATGAATCCATCGTCGCCCTCAAGCAAGCCATCCGCATGCAGCCCGACTTTCATCAAGCCCACTGCAACCTCGGCAACAGCCTAAAAGACGCCGGCAAAATGGATGAAGCCATCGCCGCCTTCCGCCGCGCAATCGAAATCAACCCAGCGGATCACGCCTCCCACAGCAACCTGGTCTTCTCCGTGCAATATCACCCGGACTATGACTCAGCCAAGATCCTGCACGAAACCCTGCGCTGGAACGTACGCCACGCGCAATCTCTCACAAACGAAGCCAAGCCGCACGAAAATGATCGCTCCCCAAACCGTCGCCTCCGCATCGGCTATGTCGGCGCGGATTTCCGCGAGCATTGCCAATCCCTCTTCACCATCCCGCTCCTCTCAAATCACAATCGCCAATCGTTCGAGATTTTCTGCTATGCCCACGTCAGCCGCCCGGATGATAAAACCGCCCGCATCCGCCAACTCTGCGACAACTGGCAATCCATCGTCGGAATGACCGATCACGAAGTCGCCGAAAAAATCCGCGCCGATCAGATCGACATCCTCGTCGATCTAACAATGCACATGTCCCTCGGACGCTCGCTCGTCTTCGCGCGAAAGCCTGCGCCCGTCCAGGTAGCGTGGCTCGCCTACCCCGGAACCACCGGCCTATCCGCGATGGATTACCGCCTCACCGATCCATTCCTCGATCCGCCGGGCATGCACGACCATGACTATTGCGANNATCGATCCGATTGCCGGACACATTCTGGTGTTACGACCCGCTCTGCGAGGAGCCGGAACTTACCGAACTGCCCGCGCTGCAAAATGGCCACGTCACCTTCGGATGTCTGAACAATTTCTGCAAAGCATCGCCACAAACGCTGGATCTCTGGGCGCGGGTATTGCAAAAAGTCGAAAATTCAAAATTTATTTTGCTCGCGATGCCGGGCGGCCATCGTCAAACCGTGCGCGACTTTTTCAAGAATAAGGGAATCGACGAAAGTCGCCTGGAATTCGTCGAATTTCAAGCACGTTCCGACTATCTGAAAGTCTATAGCCGGATCGACATCGGCCTCGACACTCTCCCATACAACGGGCACACCACCAGCCTCGATTCAATATGGATGGGCGTGCCCGTGGTCAGTCGAATTGGCCAAACGGTGGTAGGGCGTGCGGGGTGGAGTCAGTTATCCAATCTCGATCTGAAAGACCTCACGGCAAATAGCGACGAAGACTTCGTAAAAACCGCGGTTGACCTCGCTCACGATCTGGAACGACTGAAGCACTTGCGAAAAAATTTGCGGGACAGAATGAAACGCTCGCCACTCATGGACGCCCCAAAATTTGCGCGCGGCATCGAATCAGCCTATCGCGAAATGTGGAAAAACCATTGCAAACAGACCGCACCGTCTTGATTTCCCACCAACCAAATGCGAAAAAGATGGAGAATCGCAACCCATCAATTCCAAGGCAACGGAGTGCCGACATGGCCGGAGAAACGGATCTACACAAAAAATTAAAAAAGGAAGCCTGCCGCTGGCTTCTGAGGATGGGCTACCGCTGCATTGCCGCCGAAGTCCGCCTCCCGCCCCTCGGCATCATCGACTCCGTAGGCACCGGCGTCTTCCGGCCCTATCAGAACTACCTCGCGATTCCCCGCCAACTCCCGCAAGTCTGCTTCATCGAATGCAAAGCCACGCGCAGCGATTTCCTCCGCGATTTCTCCAATGACGGACAACTGCAATTCAGCATCATGGAACGCCGTGGCATCAGCAAACGAAAACGCAAACGAACGCTCCGCCGAAATGTCGGCTTGGGAAAATTCGATTCCTGTCTGATGCAGCCAATGGCCAATCTCCATTACGTCCTGGCCCCCTCCGGCGTTGTGCAAAAAAAAGACCTCTCCCCCAGATGGGGCCTTCTCAGCTACGGCGAAATGGGCGTAACAGTCGTAGCAAAACCCCTCTGGCAGGAATCCGCTCAATCCCAATACGTCGAATCAGCCATCGCTCGCACGCTGACGGGTGACATCTTCCGCGCCGACGACCGCGCCATGGCCTCAGTCACCCGCGAACTCTTCGCCCAACA
>PMAK01000201.1 GCA_003153655.1 Phycisphaerales bacterium | reverse complement strand
GAAGGCCGCACACGATATATACAACCGGAATGTTTATGAGCGACGCAAGGATGTTCATTTGACGGCTGCACGTGAAGTTCCGGCCGGGCCGGCTGTGCGGCAAGAGGAATTGAAAGCGAACAATGTCTACGTCAATCCGCAGGGAGATGTGTATCGACGCACGGACACCGGTTGGGAGACACGGGAAGGCAATCAATGGAAGACGGAAAAACCCGCCGAGCCGACGCATGTGGAGCCGGTTCAGCCCGCGCGGCCGTCACCATCGCCGCGAGAGGAACACGCAGCGAATAATCCCGGCGCCCAGGAGCATGTAGCGAGCAAGCCTGAGGGCGGGGCTCCGGAGGGTGATTATCAGGTGCGTCAACGGAGCGAAGCGCGCGGGCGCGAGAACGCCCCCCCGCCTCAGCATGTCGAGCCGGCACATGCGGCGCCTTCGCATGCGCCAGAGGGCAGGAAGTGATTTGAGCGGCTGTGTCTGCAATATGGACCTGTCAGTTCCGTCAGATCGGTGGATGCGGGACTGGCGAAGGGATATTTGGATGTACAGGAGAAGACTGTTCATTGCCGCTTTCGTGGCTTGTGTCACGATTGGCGGGAGCTGGGCTGTAGCGGTGGAGACTGCTACAACCGCGCCAACTGATGCGGCGACGCTTTATCTTCGGGCGGCGCAATGGATCACGGCCATCTCGCCGGCGGGGTCGAATATTGGATATGGCAGTTATCCGCCGTTTGGAGCGGAATGGGATCGCATGGCCCAGGCGGCGTGGGACAGCAATGGGGCGGTGCGACGCTTTGCTCATCAGGCGCGGTTCAGCGATCAAGCGACTTGGCCGGCAAACAACAAAAAAACACCTTATTTGAATTTGTGCCGCGCGCTGGCGAACGATTTGGGGGATGCGGCGATGTATGAGCATCTTCACGGCAACGATGCGGGTGCTATTGAGACGATGGAGGACTTGCTGCACTTAACCGCGATGCTTCGCCAAAACCCGCACAAGGGCCAACTCATCAGGCTGCTGGTCGCCGGGGGGATTGATGCGTTGATCGCCAATCGGCTTTTGATCATCGATTCGAAGGTCAGGCTGACGACTGATGCCGGCGATACAAATGATCTGCAGGTCAGCGTCGCGCGGAAGTTGATCGATGAGCTGCTGGATCAGCAGACGCCGAAGGAGCAATTCGCGCAGGTCGGCCTTTCCGCCAACGGTTCCCCGCTGATGAGCGCGTCGTCGAGCAAATCGTGGATGGAAACCATGGCGCGAGAGAATGCGGAGCGAAGTTTCGCGGCGATGTCGCTGGCGTGCCACATCTTTCAATTTGAGAATCATCGGTGGCCGGAGCATTTGGATGAATTGGTTCCGAATTATTTGCCGCATGTTTCGGTGGATCCTTGGGGAAACGGGGAGCAGATACTTGGATATGCGCTGATAAAGGGCGGGTTGCCGGATGGCTCGGATCGGCCACTGGTTTACTCACGCTGTCAATCGCAGGATGGGTTGTTTTACCGCACGGATGAACCGGAATATGGATTTTATAATCGGGATGGGTCGAAGCTGCCGGCGCCACAGCGTAAGCATGGCGGGCAATTTCGGGATGTCGCGGAGTGGGCGCCTGGGGGAATAGTGGATGCGATCTCGACGACGCGTCCGCTGAATTGACACAAGATCGGCCAGAAGATTGGCGGGTAAATCGCGTGGCTGGCGTGGAAATTCAGTCCTGCATCGCTTTGGAAAACCCTGAGCGAAGGTGTTCGATCATCCCTGGTTGCTTCTCATCACCCCAGTGTGGGGTTTTGTTGAGATCGACGATGTAGAATTCGCCGGTTTCGCTTTCGACGACATCGATCGCGCCGTAGTCGAGATGGAGGCGGTGAAGAAAAGAGCCGGCCGTCTCCAACAAGCGTGGCGGCAATTTGTCGGAGGCATTTGAATCGCCGCAAATGCGATCTCCGTGACGCGAAAGGAAATGGTTATTCCGCCGGATCGGGCCTGCCATTCGTTTTACGATTGCATCGGTATAAGCTTCGGAGATGACGATTGCATTTATCGCGACGTAGACGCGGAAAAACCTGTGTAGCGGATTTTTTACATATCGCTCGACCACCAGGGCGGGATCATTCCAAATATCAGGCGACAGGCTGGCGCGTCTGCCGACAAAGTAGTCGTCCGGCCCAGTCATGCGCGTGCCATTCGGCGCGAGATTGAATTGAACCTTCTGGTCTGGTGAGAGCCACTGCTCTCTATTTCCGCCGGAATTGAGATCTGTTTTGACGAGGAGCAATTCATCATCCGGCCCTGTGACTGAGGCGGTCACGGATGGGAGGCCGAAGTCGCGGCAATGGGATTGAATCGTTCGTTTTCGGATATCCAGAGGCAGGCAGTTGAGCACGCGGACGTTGCGTTTGGAGAATGCGTCAGTGAATTCCTGTGGGTCCGAGATAAAAGGCGACATGACGCTGAGGTCGAGATGCATCAGGAGGAGCTTGGTTTTGGATGGAAGCCTTGCGGCAATCTTTTGGGGATTCTCGTGAAATTCGGCGCAGATGCGGCGTGCCTTCGGCCAGATTGAAACAATGAGGAACTGCTTCCATTCGGACCAGTCGTAGACGCAGATGGCGGGGGAATTCCATACCGCCATGGCCTAAGTGGGACTCAAATGAGGGATGGATGATGCGACCAGCAATTCCACGCTTCCGCTGATTTCGATTTGATCGAGCGATTGGTTGTAAGTGACGGTCAATTGCTCGCCAGAGGCGAACTCGACGAGATAAGGATGCTCGCCGTCGACAGAGTTCGCGCCCAGGTCGGCCAGGGCAGAGACGATCGCGGCCGCTCCGGTGCCGCAGGAGAGGGTTTCACCAACGCCGCGTTCGAATATGCGAGCGCGAAAATGAAACGGGCCGACCTTGCGCACGAGATTGAAATTCACCGGTTCGGAAGACTCCGAACAGGCGACGGCATCTTTGACGCCATCGTCAGGCCACTCCTCGGCCACAACACGAATCCGATGAGGGGTGCCGATGTTGACGAGCAGATCGCCGTCTATTTTTTCGGTTCGGATTCGGATGGTATGAGCGGGGATGGCGACTGAACCGCGATCGGCGGCCAATTTTCGGCCGAGATAAGTTCCATGCGGAGTTTCGATGGCGACGTTGTCGATCGGGGCCGAGTCTCTGGAGATGAAATGGGCCGCGCATCGGATTGCATTTCCGCAGATGCTTTCCTCGGTTCCATCGGGATTCCAGAATAGCGCGCGCAAACAGCCTGGAGAACGAAAGAGAACGGCGGTCATTTCCTGAGCGAATGAGCATCGCCGGGCGAGTCTGCGACCGATAACCTTTAGTTGATCGAAAGGAAGTTCTTGGTGGGAATTTCCGCCGTCGAGCCAGAGAATCTTATTCCCCGCCGCATTGTAGAGGTGGCACGCAGGCACATGAATTGTATCGGACATGCGAGTTAGCCTCCTGAGGCACGGCGTGATCCGAATCGCCAAAATGGACTTTGTAGCCGTCTCATAAAGTTCCGGGCAAAACAAGAAGGTTGGTTGCTACGCCAATGCAGCCTCGGGCAACGCGTTTAATTCCTGATGATGAAAGATTCGACTCAGGTATAGGCGGAGGCGATCCATATAGAGGTAAACGACCGGAGTGGTGTAGAGCGTGAGCATTTGGCTGAAGATTAATCCGCCGACGATTGCGATGCCGAGGGGGCGGCGGAGTTCTGATCCGGTGCCGGTTCCGAGGGCGAGGGGTAGGCCGCCGAAGAGAGCCGCCATTGTGGTCATCATGATGGGACGGAAGCGGAGGAGGCAGGCCTGGAAGATTGCATCTCTGGGGGATTTGCCATCTCTTCGTTCGGCGACGAGGGCGAAGTCGATCATCATGATGGCGTTTTTCTTGACGATGCCGATGAGGAGGATGATTCCGATCATTCCCATGACATCGAGACCGGCGCCGAAGAGGATGAGGGCGAGGAGCGCGCCTACGCCGGCGGATGGAAGGGTTGAGAGAATCGTGATTGGGTGGATGAGGCTTTCGTACAGGATTCCCAGAACGATATAGACGGCTACGAGCGCACCGATTATGAGGTAGAGCTCATTGGAGAGGGTGTCCTGATAGGCCTGGGCCGTTCCCTGAAAGCTGCCGTGAATTGAGGCGGGAACATGCATTTGGTTTTGTGCTTCGTTGATTTCGCGCACGGCGTCGCCGAGGGCCACACCCGGCAAGAGATTGAACGAGATGGTTACCGCGGGAAATTGTGACTGATGATTGATCGTCAGCGAAGTGGTATCGCGCGAAAAGCTGGCGATCTGGCTGAGGGGAACCTGTTTTCCGCCGCTGCCGGGGAGATAGATAAAATCCAGGCCGTGCGGGTTTTGCCAATAGGAGGGGGCGACCTCCATGACGACGTGATATTGATTGAGCTGGGTATACATGATGGAGACCTGGCTCTGGCCGAAGGCTTGGCCGAGGACCTGATCAATGGCGGCGGGTGTGATGCCGAGGCGGCTGGCGGTGTCGCGGTCGATGGTCACCATTGCTTCGAGGCCGTGAACCTGTTGATCGGTGTTGACATCGGCGAGGCCCGGGAGCGTTTTTAGTTTGTCCATGAGCTTTGGCGCCCAGGAGAGGAGTTCTTTCAGATCGTCGCCCTGAAGGGTGTATTGCCACTGAGCGGCGCTGGCTCGTCCGCCGATGCGGAGATCCGGAACGGGCTGAAGAAAGAGGGTTGCGCCTGGAACGTGCGAGAGCTTGGGACGGAGGCGTGCGATGACCTGATCGGCGCTCAATTTTCGCTGGTTGAGCGGCGCGAGGGTGATGAACATGTTGGCGGTGTTGCTCGCGCCTCTGCCGCCTGTAAATCCGATCACATCGGTGACGGCGGGATCTTTACTGACTGTTTTGGCGTATTCGACAAGGACGTCGCGCATTGCCTGAAAGCTGGTTGCCTGATCGGCGAGGATGGAGCCACTGATTCTCCCGGTGTCTTGCTGGGGGAAAAAGCCGGTGGGGACCACCTTGTATAGAACGACCGTGAGGGCGATGGTGGCGAGCGTCACCGCCAACGTCGCGCGCGAATGAAGAAGGACGACTGTGAGGGTTTTTTCGTAGATGGAAAGAATCCAGTCAAATATCTTTTCGCTGGCGCGATAGATTCGGCCGTGCTTTTGCAATTCGCGCGGGCGGAGGAGTATGGCGCAGAGCATCGGGGTTGTTGTGAGGGAAATGATCAGTGAGATCGCGATCGCGGTTGAGAGGACGACGGCGAACTCGCGGAAGAGCCGGCCGACGATTCCGCTCATCAGCAGAATGGGAATGAAGACGGCGACGAGGGAGACGCTCATGGAGACGACGGTGAATCCGATTTCCTTGGCCCCGGTGAGGGCCGCCTGCATTGGGCGCATTCCGTCTTCGATATGCCTGGTGATGTTTTCGATGACGACGATCGCATCATCGACGACGAATCCCGTTGCGATGGTGAGCGCCATCAGGGAGAGATTGTCGATGGTGAAGTTGGCCAGATACATCACTCCGAACGTTCCGATGAGGGAGACGGGGACGCAGATGCTGGGGATGAACGTGGATCGCCAATCCCGCAGAAAAAGGAAGACGACCAGCACAACCAGCGAGACGGAAATGATGAGCGTGCGCTGGGTGTCGTTAACGGATGCCCTGATGGTGGTGGTGCGGTCCATTACCACTTTCAGCTTCATTCCGGCGGGAATGTCCGCTTGCAATTCGGGCATCATCGCGGTGACGCGATCGACGGTATCGATGATGTTGGCGTTGGGCTGACGGAAAATAATGATGAGGACGGCGGGCTTGCCGTTGGCGAGGCCTTCGGTGCGAACATCGGCGACGGAATCCTGCACGTCCGCCACATCGGCGAGGCGAACGGGGGCGCCGTTGATGTATGTGACCAGGAGCTGCTTGTATTGTTCCGCCTTGAAAAGCTGGTCGGTTGCGCTCAGCGATTCGGTGCGATTGGCGTCGGAGAGTTCGCCTTTGGCGAGATTGGCGTTGGCGCTGGATAGCACCGTTGCGACGGAATTGAGATCCAGATTGAGATTATTCAGAGCGGTGGGATTGACCTCGACGCGAACGGCCGGGGACGCCCCACCGCCGACGAAGACCTGGCCGACTCCGGGGACTTGGGACAGTTTTTGCGCCAAAATAGAGTCCGCCGTGTCGTACATCTGTCCCTTGGGATAGACATCCGATGTGACGGCGATGATGAGGATTGGCGCATCGGCGGGATTCACTTTGCGGTAAGTGGGTTTGACCGGGAGATCGGCGGGGAGATTGCCGCTTGCGGCGTTGATGGCGGCCTGAACGTCGCGGGCGGCGGCGTCGATGTTGCGGCTGAGATCGAACTGCATCGTGATGCTGGTGGTGCCGAGCGAACTGGATGAAGTCATCTCAGTCACGCCGGCGATGCGTCCGAATTGGCGCTCGAGCGGGGTCGCGACGCTGGTTGCCATTGTCTCAGGGCTGGCGCCGGGCAAACCTGCGCCGACGGAAATGGTCGGAAAATCGACCTGTGGGAGGGGAGAGACGGGGAGGAATTGGTAAGCGAGAATTCCCGAGAGAGCCAGCGCGATGGTCAGCAGCGTCGTGCCCACCGGCCGCTTGATGAACGGCGTCGAGAGGCTCACGCGATTTCCTCCGCGACGAGGGATTGGGGCATTGGCTCGCGTACGACGGCGCGGCCGAGCCGCTTGGCGAGGCGATCGAACGCGAGGTAAATCACGGGTGTTGTATAGAGCGTGAGTATCTGGCTGAAGATCAGGCCGCCGACGATGGCGATCCCCAGCGGGCGGCGGAGTTCCGCGCCCATTCCTGTTCCGAGGGCGAGGGGCAGTCCACCAAACAGCGCGGCGGCGGTGGTCATCATGATGGGGCGGAATCGCAACAGACAGGCCTGAAATATGGCATCAACCGGTGATTTTCCTTCCTTGCGTTCCGCTTCGAGGGCGAAGTCGATCATCATAATCGCATTTTTCTTGACGATGCCGATGAGGAGTATTAGGCCGATGAGTGCGATGACGCTGAAATCTGTGTTGCAGAGAAGGAGTGCGAGAAGCGCCCCGACGCCGGCGGATGGTAGCGTTGAGAGAATGGTGATTGGATGGATATAGCTCTCGTACAGGACGCCGAGAACGATGTAGACAGTGATGAGAGCGGCGAGAATGAGCAGGGGCTCGTTGGTGAGCGAGGCTTCGAAGGCGGCGGCGGTTCCCTGGAATCCGGCCTGGATGCTGGGGGGCATTTTGAGGGATGTCTGGGCGGTGTTGATCGCGGTGACGGCGTCGCCGAGTGATGCGCTTGGGGCGAGATTGAAAGAGATTGTCACCGAGGCGAATTGGCCCTGATGGTTGACGGCCAGCGGGGCCGCCTGTCTTTCCAGATGCGTGAACTGCGCGAGGGGGACCATGGTTCCGGCGGTTGAATGCACGTAAATATTCTGCAAATCCCGGGGGTTGTGTTGATATTTCGGGTCCACGCCAAGGATGACGTGATACTGATTCAACTGGGTGAACATCGTCGAAACCTGTCGCTGGCCGAACGCATCGTAGAGTGTGTTGTCCAGTGCCTGCGCGGTGATGCCAAGGCGGGACGCCGCGTCGCGGTCGATCACGAGCATCGTTGAGAGGCCCATGTTCTGCTGATCGGTCGCTATATCGCGAATCACGGGGATCTGGCCCATTTTTTCGACCAGCCGAGGCACCCATTGGGCGAGTTCATTCGGATCCGGGTCTTCAAGCGAATATTGAAATTGAGTGCGACTTACGCGGTCTTCAACCGTCAGGTCCTGAACCGGTTGCATGTAGAGCGTGATGCCTTTCACGCTATCCAGTTTGGGCTGCAATCGGAGAATCACATCGCTGGCGTTGATCTTCCGCTGTTCGATGGGTTTGAGATTGATCTGAATACGGCCGGAGTTCATCGTTGTGTTTGTGCCATCGATTCCGATGAATGAAGAGAGGCTGTCCACGGCGGGATCCTGCAAAATCACGTTGGCCAACTCCTGCTGACTTTTGGCCATGGATGGGAAGGAAATTGTCTGCGCCGCCTCGGAGACGCCGAGGATGACGCCGGTGTCCTGTACGGGGAAAAAGCCTTTGGGAATAATCAGGTAGAGTCCAACAGTGACAACCAGAGTCGCAACGGCAATCAGCAGTGTGGAGAACTGGTGGCGCAAGACCCACTGGAGCGTCATTCCGTAGAAATCGATCACGCCCTGATATATCTGCTCTGATTTTTTGAACAGCCAGCCCTGCTCGTTTTCGGGTTTATGGCGCAGCAGCAGGCCGCACATCATGGGGGTGAGGGTCAGTGAAACGATTGCTGAGACGACGATCGTTACGCTGAGTGTCACGGCGAATTCGCGGAAGAGGCGACCGACGACATCGCCCATGAACAGCAGCGGGATCAGCACGGCGATCAGCGACACGGTCAGCGACATGATGGTGAAGC
>PMAK01000270.1 GCA_003153655.1 Phycisphaerales bacterium | reverse complement strand
CAAGCAACCGACGCTGATTCACTTCCCCGATGATCGGCTGTTCTGTTTCGCGGGGCTTTGGTTGGACAGCACGATGACGATGATTACCTGCGCTCCCAACGATTTCATGCGGCCCATCCATCATCGAATGCCGGCGATCCTGCGCGACGAGGATTGCGCGGCATGGCTTGATCCAAAATCTCCCAGCACCGAGTTGCAATATCTTATTGCCACGCGAAATTGGGACGGGATGCAAACAGATGCAATTCCAAAGCTGACACCCGATAGCCCGTCGTCAGCCCCGAAGTTCACGGGTGAACATTAACTGGTGATGCAATTGCTCGGCGCGAAGCGCGAGCAATGCCAGGAGCAACCCGCCGCCTAATCGCAACATCTTCTCAAACCCGGTGAGAGGGTCCGTACTTCTGTAGAATCGACGAATTATGAAGCAGTCGGAAATCCTTGGGGCTGTGATTAAATAATAAAGGTTTTCATTGACACCCGAAGGACAGATGTTATATTCCCAACTGTTTAGTCATGCACAACATTCAGCGTCAAGCTGTGGGAGACGTTATGGCTGCATATACCGCCTTTGGCGATTTTATCCGTGGAGAACGGGATCGGTCAAACTTGGGTCTTCGGGAGGCCTCGCGCGCGCTTGGTATCTCGCCAAGCTATCTGAGCCGCCTTGAGGCCGGAGAGTTCCGACCACCCTCCGGGCCGGTCCTCCAAAGAATGGCGCAAGTTTATGGAGCCGATGTCAGGAAGCTGCTCGATAAGGCAGGTGCTCGCCAACATGAAATGATGGCGGCCGATGTCGGGGTTGCGCCGGCTTTGCAGGCATTTTATCGCCTCGCATATGACCAGTCGCCCGAGATGCAGGAGAAGATGCTAGAGGGCGCGCTGGGTGCGCTGGATTTGTCGGAAGAGGAGAGGAGAAAACTCATGGCTCAACTGAGAGCAGCGCTCTCGCGAACGCACGGTAATGACCTGCCTCGACGCGCGTCGGGCGATGATGGCCTGTTCGCCTTCGACATTGCCCCACGTTTTCTGTCTCTCGCACGCATTCGTGATCTAGCCCAAAGCGTGCTGCGAAAGGTTTTTGGCAGTGTGATTCCGATTCCGGTCTCTGTTGAGACGATCATCCGCAGGTTTGATCGGAACATCCTTCTTATCGTGCACGACGAAATGCAATGGGGTCGACTTCACGATGGTAGTCCCGCCGTACTCGGACTTTCTCGCTGGTCACGAGATGGAGAGCGGCGTGAGCTATTAATTCACAGAGATTTGTTCGAGGCCGATAGTTGCGCGAGTCGGCGGCGGGCAAATTTCACGCTTGCACACGAGTTGTGTCACTGCATCGAACATTTGCCGTTAGTTCAACGACGCCACTCCAAGGCTGCGCTGGCACGCAAGATTGCGTCCGTCTCACTGTCTCCCCAACTGCTTGGCCAACCTTGGTTCAACCGAAAGCGCGGCCCTCGCAAACTCTCAACTCGCGAAGATTTTCGTGAGTGGCAGGCGAACCAATTCGCGGCGGAACTACTTATGCCCGCTTCAAATGTGGCGAGTGCATTCGCCCAGATGGCCGGTAGTTTAAGTGTCGTCGTGGAAGACGTAGCAACCATTAATGAGGTGGCAGACGGCATGGCCCGCACTCACTTCGAGGATGAATTCGGAAAAATCACCTCGTTGGTGGACCGATTCGACGTCAATCCGCAAGCGATGGCTATTCGGTTGAAGGCGCTCGGTCTTGTGTCTGCATCATGACATGAAACAGGGCTGATGGCAGCAGCACCGCCATCAGCCCGGTTTGGACGACGGGTAGTGTACCGTCGCCGCTATGAGGTGCGACCCTCACGCGGCATCTTACCATGATTGGTGCTGAGTTTGGAGTTTTTTATGAGTCATTTCATGACTCGGATCGAGTTGAATGGAAGTCCCACATGGCAGGACTACGAAAACCTGCATCGCGTAATGAAGCGGGCTGGATTTAGTCGTCTGATCTCCGGCGGTAACGGGAAAACTTACCACCTGCCCACGGCCGAGTACAGCAGATTTGCGGACATGACTTTGGACCAAGTGCTTGGCCAAGCTCACTCCGCTGCGTGCTCGGTGTGGAATGTCGCCCAAGCGATGACTACCGAAGGCCAAACTGGATGGAAAGGACTGCGGGAAGCAACGTCGAGTGAGATCGCCGCTGCGTGAATCGCGGCGCACTAGCGCCCAAGCGCCTCCAAGGCGTCCTGCAAAGTGAAGAAAAGAGGAGGCATCGCCGGATAAGGCAGCCCGAAATCAAAAGCCGCTCTCAGGTCCACGCTAATGAATCCTGAGAGCAGCGAGTGCCGCAAACATAGGTCGTTCGGGCCCACACATCCTAAACGAATGCGTTAGCCGTTCAATAACAGTCACGGAAGTTAACACGGGATCCACGCGCATGCGTGGAAAGTCTGTGCGTCGTCAGTTCCAACATCAAGGATTAACAATGGCCAAAGTTGCCCCGTACCACACCACGTCCAATGAGAATTATCCGCCTACTCATCGAGACGTTCATCACGACCACGATGATTGCAAATACGGAAAGGATATAAAGCCGTGGCACCGAGTCAGCGGCACGGGTAATAAGCCGCGTTGCAAGGAATGTGAACGGCTTGGATAGGTTAAAACCCGCGGGTACCTCGCCTGAACAGGTGCCCGCCCAACTTTTCTCTGAGATAGGAGTATCCTGTATGAGTAAAAACGAAATCTTTATCGAGAAACACGAGAACGGGTTTGCGGTCCTTCGACCGAACGCCGACCGTGCTAGCGCAGTCTGCCCAACCCAGGCGGAAGCGATCCAGCGCGCGGCGGAGATCGCTCCGACCGCCGAAATCCTTGTCGAGCGGGTGCGCCACACCGATGTGGGTCACCCGGATCAGTGGCGCAAGCCCTGACGAATCGATCGCGCCGGGCGTGGTAAACCGCGCCCAGCAAAACTGGAAAAAAGCGTACTGATGGTAGAACAACATCTTCAAAGGAGATTACAATGGCTGATGTTTATGTTGAACCGGAACCGAAGGGCCGTCCCGAAGGAAGTCCCATTACGCACTATGTCCTGGAATACGCCCATGGAGTGCGCGTGACTAACACGAACTATCAAATACAAGCTGAGGCTATCTCCGCGGCTAAAGGCCTTGGACATCGGCCACTTGTTGCGCGAGTCAGGAACACAAACAAGGGTAATCCCGATCATTGGCGGGCGGGCTGACGAGGCGGCGAGTCGTCTGACGGAACGTCACATCGCAGGCGCTTTGCCGTCCATCCCACTGCATCGTGTTGCGCCGAACCTCCGCCAGAGGACATCGCGAAAAACAGTTCCCACTCTGCCCGTTGCGCTGCTTGGGAAGCGTTGGAGCATCACTTCCGGGGGGCTTTCTCATTCCTTCGGCGAAAAACGCGAACAGCGGCAGGAGCAGCCCGCCGCCTGATCCGATCACAAAATCTTCTCAGGCCCGGCCGGGCCGTCCGTTCCGGGTCGGGTCTTTCTCTTTCACCGGGAACTTGATGTATTTTGAATAGTCTGCGGCTACTCTTGGCGGCCTCAATAGAGTGTTCGCATCAAAGTTGGAAAGGGGTCGTATTCTGCAATCGGCTCATTGGTTGCCAATTGTATAAGCTTCGATTTGATTCCATCCGGTGGAATGTGTTCGATCACGAAGGCAAGCTTCTTAAGCGTGTAGCTGTTGTCAGCCAGCCATGCCGTCAGAGCTTGCGATTTGCGCGGTAGCGTCCGGCTCATCGGCGAAAGAATACCATTCACGCCGACCGTGCCTTCGCGCAACATCGACGTGACAACGTCGGCTAAAGCACCGGCTGCGAAATCAGGCAAAGCCGCAATGTCCTCAAGGCGTCTTGAGCCATCGTCGCTTCTGGTTGTCGCAAACTGTAGGCGACCAATCGTGACGCTGACGTAGTGGCTGATGATGTGACTAAAGAGCCGGCAAGCCTCGATATGCCGTGCATCATTCGGAACGATTTCGTCACGATCCGATATCCACAGGATGTTCTGGTTTTCACCTACGAGTCCGGCGATCACGAGCGAACTGAAATGCGCAATTCGCTGAAGCCTTTCAAATGAGCGCCGCGACCAGTGCTAACGTCGACCGGCGGAACCCCATCATCATCGCCATCGGAGGCAAATATCGTCTGGATACGCTTATCAACGAGAAAAGTAATCAACAAGCCCGGGATGCTATTCGCTGCGCGGAGAAAGGGAACGAGTGCTCGCGCTCGCTGTTGATCGGATTGAATCCTGTGGTAGCTAAGGCGGCGGCCATCACGCAGAACGTCTCGACGTAGCCGAGTCCGTTCGTCATCCCAATGCCACAGATAAGTCAAATCGGCGAGCAAAAAAGAATAACTCAAAAAGCGGCACTCCTTGTGATCTCCGCCGTAGTCACTCACGACCAACAGGGTAGGACCGCGATTCACCGCCGTCAGAAATCCAGGCTGACGCCACTCCTCTAAATTGAGGCGCGCACTAATTGCATTCGCTACCCCGAAGTCAGGTCGTGCCAGGGGCCGCCAGATTGTTTTCGCTTTGGTCGGCATTTGCCATATCGTTCGCGCGTGGAGGGTAATGGTCAAATGGCTTGCCGGCATTCCCTGAGGTAAACCGTTCCGTATAAATCAAGATTTATTCGCGTAAAGGACAGTCCATGCACGACGTATAGACTGTCAGTCGTGTGATCGCTTGCATGTTCGGAATGTGTTAGGTACTGTCAACCTTACGGGAGCGTGTGATGGCCGTTGGATCGTCGATCGAATGGACGGACGCGACGTGGAATCCGGTCGCGGGATGTACGCCTGTTTCTGCAGGCTGCAAGCATTGCTACGCCGCGCGCATGGCGCTCCGTCTGACGCACATGCCCAACGGTACAGGACAAAAATANNAATGCCTTCCCGTCTTCACAGGCACCATTAGACTCGACCGCGAGTCCCTTGATCTGCCGCACACATGGCGCTCGCCACGAATGATTTTCGTGAACTCGATGAGCGATGTGTTTCACGAGGATGTTCCACTCTACTACGTCAAAGATATTTTTGATGTGATGCGGACATGCCCGCAGCATACCTTCCAAGTGCTGACGAAGCGGCCGGAGCGCGCAGCAGAGCTAGCGAGACAACTCCCCTGGCCAAGCAACGTGTGGATGGGAACCAGCGTAGAGGACGAGCGCGTGCTCGATCGGGTGGACGCGTTGAGGCAGATTCCGGCGAGCATACGGTTTCTATCGTGTGAGCCTTTAATCGGTCCGTTAAATGGTCTATCGTTGAGGGAGGTGCATTGGGTCATCGTGGGTGGTGAATCGGGTCCCGGTGCGCGACCGATGGAGGAGCAGTGGGTGTTGCAGATTAAGCGGCTTTGCACAAGGCATGATGTTGCATTTTTTTTCAAGCAATGGGGCGGCGTTAATAAAAAGGCCAATGGCCGCACGCTTCAAGGAAAGGAATGGAACCACTTTCCGATGTCGATACGGCCGAAGCCGGATCTATTCGAGGATGCTGATGTCGAAAAGCAAGGACAGAGAACACTTTGAAGATTACCGCGAGCAGACCGCGGTCAAGCACGAAATTCTGGCAGCATACCTCCCGGCCTACTTCCACATCCTCAAGGCAGGAAACAAGAATTTACTTCTCATTGACGGATTTGCCGGTCGTGGAACATACACGAACTCCACAACTGGCGATTCCGTGGATGGCTCGCCGCTCCGAGCGATAAAACTGATCGCGGAAACACCCGCCTTTCACGACAAGGTTTCAACGATCTTCATCGAGTCGGACGACGTTCTCTTTTCGCAGCTAGAAACAACGGTCGGCGAATTCTACGCCCAGCATCAAGAAATCCGAAAACCTCACTGTATCCACGGAACATTTGCGCAGCGCGTTGGCGAGGTGCTTTCGACTGTTAACGGCAAGCTCGCCCCGACGTTTCTGTTCGTCGATCCATGTGGCGTCAGTGGCGCGAGCTTCGACACAATACGTGCCGTCATGAAGTGCGATAAGTGCGAGGCTTTTGTTTTCTTCAATATCGATGGCGTCCGCCGCATCGCTGGGCTCGAAAAGCTTAGTCATGTTCTCATTGATTTGATGGGATCACAGCCACGGGCGCAAAAGCTTTACGACGCCCTGCGCGAGACGGATGACACTGGTAAACGCGAGATGTTAATCCTGTCCCACTATCGCGCGGCACTGAAAGAGTAACAGTTTACCGCCGTCC
>PMAK01000145.1 GCA_003153655.1 Phycisphaerales bacterium | reverse complement strand
AGTGATTCCAGTTGCTGGCCGTCGGATGGGCGGCGGACGGCGGCGATGACGGAGAAGTTCCGTTCGGCGAGATAGATTGCGCAGGCTTTTCCGATGCCTGTGCTGGAGCCTGTTATGAGGACGTGACGATTGGGTGGGGGTGGCATTTTTTTCTCCGGGGAAGACCGGGCCGGCACGGCCGGANNGGCCCGGCTCTCTGTGGTTTTGTGGTTACCAATCGAGTGTGCCGCGCCAGGCGCGGGTCAGGTCGGTTACTTCGAGTTCGGGGCCACCTTTGAAGGTGAGCTTTGGGGATTTCTGGACGGTCGCGAAATTGGTGACTTTGGCGATGCGATCGAGGTCGCTGGTTTCGGCGCGGTTGGTCAGTTCGATTAAATATCGGCCGGGAGATTCGGCGAAGGCTGATTCGGTATCGAGCGGATCGTTTAACAAGAGGCCTTTGCCGGAAGCGATGCACATTTCCGCGGCGGCGACGATTGCGCCGCCGTCGCTGATGTCGTGGCAGGAAGAAATTTTTCCGGCGCGGATGAGTTTGGAGATTGCGCGGTGGAGTTGGCCGAGGGAGGCAATGTCGGTGGAGTAGTTTGGTTCGATCAAAACTACTCGCGCGTCGGAGGATTTGAGGTCCATGGTTACGCACTTGCTTACATCTTCGATGACGCCGATGGCGCTGATGAGGAGGGTGCGGGGGATGCGGAGGACCTGGCCGGTTTCTTTGTTGGTGAATTGGTTGTTGAGGGAATCTTTGCCGCTGATGAAGGGGATGCCATAGGCGAGGGCTGCGTCGCGGCAGGCTTCGCAGGCGCGAACTAGCGAGCCCATTGTGAGTTCGTCGTCGACGCTGGGCCAGCAGAAATTATCGAGGATGGCGACGCGATCGGGGTCTGCGCCTGCGGCGACGACGTTGCGGATGGCTTCGTCGATGGAGGCGATGGCCATTTCGTAGGGGTCTTCGACTTGCGGGGACATGCCGCAGCCTACGACGACGCCGCGGCGGGAGGAGAGTTTTGGGCGGAGGACGGCAGCGTCGGAGGGGCCGATCTGCTGTGGGCCGACGAGGGGTTTGACGATTGAGCCGCCCTGAACCTCGTGGTCGTACTGGCGAATGATCCAGTGTTTGCTGGCGATGTTTGGATGGGCGAGGGCGGTCAGGAGTTTTTTCTTTATTGCGTCGGGAGAGAGAGGCGCGTAGGTCGGGGCGGATTTTTTTGATGTTGGGGCGTGGACGATTGCTTTGCGTGTTGGCGTGGGGATGCCGTTGTGGAGGAACTGCATGGAGATGCGGCCGACTTGTTGGTTGCGGAATTGGAGGATCAGATCGTGATTGGGGTGGCCGAAGGTTCCGATGACGGTGGCTTCCACGTCTTCATCTTGCGCTCGTTTGAGGAGTTCGCTCACGTGTTTGGGTGGGACGGAGAGGACCATGCGCTCTTGCGCTTCGCTGATCCAGATTTCGTCGTAACGCAAGCCGGCGTATTTGAGGGGGACTTTGTCGAGGTCGATGGTTGCGCCGATTTTTTCGGCCATTTCACCGACGGCGGAGGAGAGGCCGCCCGCGCCGCAATCGGTGATGGCGGTGAAGAGATTTAAATCGCGGGCGGCGAGGATGATATCGGCGACTTTCTTTTCGGTGATGGCGTTGCCGATCTGTACGGCGTGGGAGAATTCGTCGGCATGGGTGTCGGTGAGTTCGGCGCTGCTGAAGGTTGCGCCGTGGATTCCGTCGCGGCCGGTGCGTCCGCCCATGACGACGATGGCGTCGCCGTTTTGGGCGGCTTTCTGGAGTTTGTCGCGGGGGATGAGGCCTACGCAGCCGCAGAAGACCAGAGGATTTCCCAGATATCGTTCGTCGAAATAGACGGCGCCGTTGACGGTGGGGATTCCCATTCGGTTGCCGTAATCGCGAACGCCGGCGACGACTTGCTGGAGGATTCGTTTTGGGTGGATGACGCCTTTGGGGAGTGGGCCGCGCGTGGCGTCGGGATAGGCGACGCAGAAGACGTCGGTGTTGGCGATGGGTTTTGCGGCGAGGCCGGTGCCGAGGATGTCGCGGATGACGCCGCCCGCGCCGGTGGCGCTGCCGCCGTAGGGTTCGATGGCGCTGGGGTGGTTGTGGGTTTCGACTTTGAAGCAGACGGCGTCGGTTTCGTCGAAGGCGACGGCACCGGCGTTGTCCGTGAAGACGGAGAGGCAGAAGGGATTATCGGTGTCGCGGTTTTCGATGGTTTTGGTGCTGGCGAAGATGGTTTCCTTGATGAGGTTTTTGTAGCGGCGGGAGGAGACGACGCGGTTCTGGTCGTCGCGGACTTCAACTTCGACGGCGCTCTTGAGGGTTTTGTGGACGCAGTGCTCGCTCCAGGTTTGGGCTAAAGTCTCGAGTTCGATGTCGGTGGGCTCGCGGTTTTGCTCGCGGAAATAGTTCTGGATGGCGGTCATCTCTTCGAGGGAGAGGAAGAGATGGCCTTCGCGGCTGAGTTTTGTCAGCTCGGGTTGGGAGAGATTTCGCAGGTTGACTTGGCGGATTTGGGTTTGGGTTTCGCGGCCGGTCTCGAATTTTGTGGGGCAATAGGGATCGAAGTGGACGGATTCGATTACGCCGTTGGCGAGGACGCGGGCAGCGATGAGTTCGAGGTCTTTGCGATCGAGTTTGGGATTGATGAGGAAGGCGCGGCCGGTGCGGACCTGGCGGATGGGGAGGCCGAGGTCTCGGACGGCCATTTCCGTGCTGGCGGCGACGGGGTCCATTACGCCGGGTTTTAAGTGGACTTCGATTCGGCTTTGGGTGGAGGAGGATTCTCGCTCGCTAAAGATTTCGGCGGATTCTACGATTGGGTCGGCGAGGAGTTCGTGGGCGATTCGGGAGATGTCGCCGTTTTGTGCGTCTGTGTCGAGTAGGAAGATTCTTGACGTTTGGACGGAGGAGATATTTTTGCCCAAGCCGCGGATTTGCTGGGAGATGGATGCGCCGAGGGGGTCGTTGCCGTCTTGGGCGCGAACGTCGATGCGGTGGATCATGCGGGCGATTTTAGGGGGAAGGATGATCGTTGGCGAGAGTTGGGAATTAAATGCAACCCCGATGTAATCGGGACTGGGAGCCGCAGAGACGCAGAGATCGCAGAGAAGAGGGTGCGTTCGGATCTTCTCGCGTGTCTCTGCGTGCTGCGCGGTTCAACGTCTGTTTGGAATCTCAGAGAACCGTTGATTTGGCGATGATGGATAAGGAAGAGTAGAGAGACAAGCGATTGCCCCCATTGAGGTTCAGTGGCTCGCCGGGTAGCGCGGCGTTTCACGGATTCAGATATATTGTTGCCATGCGAATTGGGATTTTTCTTACTTGCTGTCTTGCGCTGATCGGCGGATGCAACAAGGGCGGCGATAGCGCCTCCACTTCTTCCAGTTCTCCGAGCGTGCAGCTTACGCTGGACTGGAAGCCGGAGCCGGAGTTTGGCGGGTTTTACGCGGCGCAGCAGAGCGGGGCATTTCCGAAACATTCGCTTGATGTGAAGATCCAGCCGGCGGGCGAGGGGGCGGATACGTGGCAGCTTGTGGCGACCGGGAGGACGGAGTTTGCCACTTCGTCGGCGGACCAGGTTTTGATCGCGCGGAAACAGAATGCGGATGTGATTGCGATCTTCGCGGTGTATCAGACGTTTCCGCAGGGGATCATGGTGCATCAATCGCGCGGGTTTGGATCGATCAAGGATGTGTTTTCGCATGATGGCGTGCTTCTGGCCGAGGACAATTCGTGGCTGCATTTTTTGCAGAAGAAGTTTGCGCCGGTTCAGGTGAAGATCACGGGGTATGGCGGCGGGATTGCCGAGTTCATGGCGAAGAAAGACTATTCGCAGCAGTGCTTTGTGACGTCGGAGCCGATTTTGGCCCGGCATCAGGGAGGCGATCCGCAGACGTTCCTGATCGCGGATGAGGGGTTTAATCCATATACGACGGTTGTCATCTGTAAGGGCGAGCTACTAAAGACGCATCCGGATGCGGTGAAGGCGATGGTGGAGGCTTGCCGGGAGGGGTGGCGGGATTATCTGGATCATCCCGATCCGGTGAATGCGGTGATGCACGGACTCAATACAGATATGGACTTGCAGACGTTTGGAGAGGCGGCGGCGGCTGAAAAGCCATTGATTGAAACGGATGAAACCCGCAAATCGGGGCTGGGAACGATGACTTTGGACCGCTGGAAGGCCTTGGCGGGACAGCTTGTGGACTTGGGGGTGATTGATGGGTCGGTGGATCCGCAGGGGTGTTTTGTCAATCCGTAGGGCGGCGCTACTCGAGAAATTGGTGGTCCCGAACCCTATTCCCTGTAAAACGTAAATTTCTTGACCTGACGGCCAACGATTCGTTAAAATCGCGTTGTAGCCCATGCGGACGGCGGAAATTCCTACCTTTCCGTAGGGCCGGTTGAACTCCCTGGCCGGCTCATAAGCATCACGGCCGTCGCCGTTTATACTTTTGGAGGTTTTGTATGCCAGCGGTTGGCCCCCAAGGCTCTCGCGGCGGACTGATTGCCGCGGTGGTTGTCTTCACGATTCTGTTTGTGACGGCGACTATCTTTGCGATCTATTTTGGCGTGGATGACAACAAGCATACCGAACTCCTGACCACGCAGGGGAAGCGGACGCAGGACATCTATTCGGCGCAGGATCTCGTCAGCCCGCAATACAATCAGATCAATAAGAACCGCAAGCCGGGGCAGACGGTTTTGCAGGCTGCGTTTCAGAATTCGCAGGATCTGGCGGAACTGGTGAACGGCAAGACCGCCGCCGGCGCGGTGCAGCCGACCGCGGCCGCGGATTCGGCGCGGAAGGCGCTGGCGGATGCCGCCGGGCGGGTGAAGTCGCTGGATCTCACGACGAGCATGAACCTTGTTGAGGCGATTAATAAGCTGGCAAACTTTGCCGCCGAACAGGAATACACGAGCACGTCTCTTCGCGCCGAGCAGCAGCGGGCTGCCGGGGATGCGGCTACGCAGATCAAGCTTGCCCAGGAAGAGACGCAGAAGGCCGATGATGATGTCGCCAACGCGNNACGCCAACAAGGTAAAGCAGGATGCGCTGGATCGGGCGCAGAAGGCGGAGAACGATTCAGTCGTCAGGATCAGGGAGATGTCGCTGGCGATGGACGGCGAGCGCAAGGATCAAAACGCCGAATTGCAAAAAGAGCAGCAACTGGTGGAAGCGAAGAATCGGCAACTGGATCAGGAGAAACGTCTGTCAACGGCGCTGGGAGACAAGCTGGCGGGGAGGCGCATTTCGCCGATCGATCCGCTACTCCGGCAGCCGGATGGGATGATCTCATCGGTAGCTTCGGAGTCTGTTGTTTACATCAATCTTGGCAGCGGGGACCACCTGGTGCCGGGGATGACGTTTGAGGTTTACGCCCGGCGTGAGGGAATCCCCAAGCAGGATGATCTGTTGAGTGAGGAAAACATGCCGGTGGGAGAGGCTTCGATCGAGGTGGAGCGCGTCTTCCAATCGGACAGTCAGTGCCGGGTGCTGAAGATGGAGCCGGGGCAGCATATCAATGAAGAGGATTTGATCGCCAACCTCGTTTATGACCGGAATACGAAGTACAACTTCGTGGTTTATGGGAATTTCGACCTCGGGCAGACGGGACAGGCGAAATCAGCGGATGGGCAGAAGATTGCCGCGCTGGTGACGGAATGGGGTGGGCATATTCAGAAGGTGATCAATGTGGACACCGATTTCGTCGTGATGGGGAAGGTGCCGGAGGTTCGGGAATTTACGCAGGATGAGTTGCAAGACCCGTTGAACCGGCGATTGCTCGACGATCAGAAGGCGGAGTATCAGGCCTATGAGGATGAACTGGACAAGGCAAAGGAATTGCACATACCGATCATGAACCAGAATCGGTTCCTGTATTTCTGCGGATATTACGACAGCGCGCAAAGATAGCGCGCAACGAATCCTGGCGGAGAGAAGCCCACGGAAATTCTTCCGTGGGCTTTTTTTGTTTTGTGGGATTGTTGGGCTTGGTTAAGGTCCGATAATTTCGGCTTGTGCAGGCTTGGGCATCTTCTCACGTGGTATTTGGGAATGGACGATGTTACCGTTGACCGCGGAAATCAGACGGCTAGTATGCGCCAGACGAGAAATTATCGCGTTTTTTCTCGGACTTTTCCGTGGCTTCGCAGGAATTCGCCAAAATGGATCTGACCGCTTCTTCAATTCAGGCCGAACCCCCATTGGTTGACCCGACATCAAAGTCCGCATCAACACAAGGTCCAACCGAGCCAGAGGAAACTCCGGAATTTGAAATTCGGGCGCGTCGCGGGTGGGTCGCGATCGATTTCAAAGAGTTGATGAACTATCGCGAGCTTCTCTATTTTTTGATCTGGCGCGATGTGAAGGTGCGGTACAAGCAGACGGTGCTGGGGGCGGGGTGGGCGATTATTCAGCCGGTGATGAACGTCATCATCCAAACGGTGATTTTCGGGACGGTTGCTGGATTCGCGAGCAAGCTGCCTGAGGAACTAAAAACGCGGCACATTCCGTATTCGCTTTTCAATTATGCGGGCATCCTGCCATGGATGTTGTTCGCCACGGGATGCACCGCGGGCGGCACGTCTTTGATGACTCAGCAAAACCTGCTGACGAAAATCTATTTTCCACGGCTGTTCGTGCCGACCTGCGTGGTGGGAGCCGCCCTGCTCGACATGGCCATCTCGTTTGGCGTTTTCTTCGTGATGATGGCGTGTTACGGGATCGTGCCGCCGTGGACAGTTATTTCGATTCCGCTGCTGATTTTGCTGACCGCGCTGGCTGCATCAGGAATGGCTTATTTGCTGTCGGCGTTGACGGTGACCTATCGGGATTTCCGATTCCTGCTGCCGTTCATGGTTTCGACCTGGCAGTTCCTGAGCCCCGTGGGTTATCCGCTTGATCCGCATCGGCAATGGATTCGCTGGCTGCTGCGATTGAACCCGTTGTATGGCATCATCAACGCTTATCGCTCGGCGTTGCTTGGGCAACATTGGGATTATATCGGACTGGCGATGTCGATCGGGGAAGTCACGGTGATTCTGCTTTTCGGGATGTACTACTTCAAAAAGACCGAGCGCCGATTCGCGGACCTCGCATAACAACAGCAATGACTCCCGCAATTACCATCGATGGCGTCAGCAAGTGTTATCAGCTCGGACTGCGGGCTGAGAAATATCTGACGCTGCGCGACACGATCATGGCGGCGGTGAAAGCGCCGTTCCAGCGGATGGCGGGATTGACCGGCAAGGGATCGGAAAAGGGTGAATTCTGGGCGCTGAAGGACGTATCGTTTGATGTGAAGCGCGGCGAAGTGATGGGAATCATCGGCCGCAACGGGGCGGGAAAATCAACACTGCTGAAAATCCTGAGCCGGATCACCGAGCCGACAGAAGGGAGCGCGCGGCTGAAAGGGCGCGTGGCGTCGCTGCTGGAAGTCGGAACCGGATTTCATCCGGAACTGACCGGGCGCGAGAACATTTATCTCAATGGCGCGATCCTGGGCATGCGCAAGGCGGAGATCGACCGGAAGTTTGACGAGATCGTCGCCTTCGCCGAGACGGAACAATTCCTCGATACGCCGGTCAAACGCTATTCCAGCGGAATGCACGTTCGGCTGGCGTTCGCGGTGGCGGCGCATCTGGAGCCGGAAATTCTCATCATTGATGAGGTGCTGGCGGTGGGCGATCAGGAATTCCAGAAGAAATGCCTGGGCCGGATTCAGCAGGTTTCGCAGGGCGATGGGCGAACCGTCATCTTTGTGAGCCACAATATCGGGGCGGTGCGGAACCTGTGCGATCGCGCGGTTTATCTGCGCAACGGATCGGTCGTGGAGGTGGGTGACGCCGATACGGTGGTGGATACGTATCTGAACAGCACAATCAGCACGGAGGAGAGGGAGCTTTTGAAGCGGCCGCGTTTCCCCGGATTGACCGCGACGTTTTCGGGATTCTCGGTTTTCCCAGGTCCGGACAAAGAGCGCGTTTACTGCGGCGGCGAAGCGATCTTCGAATTTCAGCTCGATGTGAAAGAGCCTCTGAAGAACGCCTGCCTGGGAATCATGCTCAATTCCGACAAGGGATATCGCGTACTGGAATTTTACAGCCGCCTGGAGCTTCGCGGCGTCACGCTGAATCCGGGTAAGCAGACAGTGCGGTGCAAGGTGAACGGCCTGCCGCTGAAACACGGGCGATACATGGTGGATATCGACCTGCGCACGAGCGCGAAGCTGTATGATTATCTCGAGCACGCCGCTTCCGTCGATGTTGAGTACGACGATTTTTACGGAACTGGAGAACAGCAGAAGAGCTACGAGGGAAGCATCCTGCATCGCGCGGCCTGGGAATTTTAAGATGACCCGTGCGGCGCGACTGACATGAAGATCAACGTCATCCTGACCAATGCGAGCATGTCGGGCGGCACGCGCGTGATCGTGACGCAGGCGCAGGAATTGATGGCGCGCGGGCATGAGGTGCGGGCGTTTTCCACGCCGCCGAAGCCGCCGGGGTTTCGCAAGACCGTCTCGTCGCTGCTGCATTTAAAAGGCTGGCCGAAGAAGTGGGGACTGGAGCCCTCCTTTTTTGACGGGAGCGGCGTTCCGCATACCGCGCTTGCCAAATTCCGCCCGATCAGCAATCGCGACCTGCCTGATGCGGATGTTGTCGTCGCGACGTGGTGGGAAACCGCTGAATGGGTTTGGCGGCTGGCTCCGTCCAAGGGGGCCAAGGCGTTTTTTATTCAGCATTACGAAACGTGGGGTGGAGAGCCGAAGCGCGTCGATGCCGCGTGGCGATTGCCGCTGCACAAGATTGTCATTTCCAAATGGCTGGCGGAATTGGCGCGGGATAAATTCGGGGATGCCAATGTTTCCCACGTTCCCAATAGCGTGGACATGAAGTTGTTTCACGCCCCGCCGCGCGGTCGGCAGAATCGCCCCACTGTCGGATTGCTCTATAACCCACTTTGGTTCAAAGGCTGTTCCGTGGCCCTGAAAGCCATCGCGATCGCGATGCGCCAGATTCCGGATTTACAGCTTATCGCATTTGGACAAGATCCACCCCGCCAATCGCTGCCGTTGCCGGCAGGTGCGCAATATTTAATCAAGCCCAGCCAGGAAACCATCAAGGACATATATGCCCAATGCGATGTCTGGGTGTGCGGCAGCCGGGCGGAGGGATTTCATCTACCGCCGCTGGAAGCGATGGCGTGCCGATGTCCTGTTGTATCAACGCGGGTTGGCGGGCCGCTTGATACGATCGAAGAAGGGAAAAACGGGTTTTTGGTCGATGTGGAAGATTCGAAAGCTCTGGCCGAGCGGCTGATTGACGTACTCAAATTATCGGACCCACAGTGGCAAGCAATGTCCGATGCCGCATATGCTACCGCATGCCGATATAGTTGGCAGGACGCAGCCGGCTTGATGGAAAAGGCGCTCCAGAGGGCGATCGAGCAGTCCAGAGCGAGCCGGCGCATCGGGGCCTGAAGGGCTTGGTCCGGCGTGTCCGTTTAGGTTTGAGCATTCTCATGTTTTTAATGCGCGGCAATAGTCTCGTTCCCATCGCGTTGTTCGGGTATATCCCGTTCTGCTTTATTCTTTTTGCGCTGCTGCCGCCGCGCAAGGCCGTCATTTACAACTTCCTTGTCGCGTGGCTGTTCCTGCCGATGTCGGATCTGCCGCTGCACGGGTTTACCGACTACAACAAGATGTCAGCGGCGTGCATTGGGGTGATCCTCGGCACGTTCATCTTTGACCTGGACAGGATTCTGGCCTTTCGCCCGACGATCTGGGACATTCCCATGTTCGTCTGGTGCACGTGCCCGTTCATTTCATCCTATTTCAATAATCGTGGGCCTTATGACGGGCTGTCCGGGATTGCCTACCAGATTACGGACTGGGGATTGCCCTACTTCATCGGAAGACTCTATTTCAACGATCTCAAAGGATTGCGCGAATTGGCGCAAGGGATCATCGTCGGCGGGCTGCTCTATGTTCCACTCGTCTGGTACGAAGTGCGGATGAGCCCCCAACTGCACCGGATCGTCTACGGCTATTCGCAATATGAATTCGCGCAATCGAAGCGATACGGCGGCTTCAGGCCGATGGTGTTCATGCAGCACGGTCTTGCGGTGTCGATGTGGATGTCCACGGCGGCGATGACGGCTTTCTGGCTCTGGTGGTCAAAAGCAATCGACCGGGTCATGGGAATAAAAATGGGTTGGGTGGCGCTGATCCTGATCATAACAGCCGCGGGCTGCCATTCTGTCGGAGCGATTGCGCTCATGGTGATCGCGTTAGGCGTGCTGTGGCTGACCCGTGTGACCCGGTGGAGTATCTGGATCATTCTCCTGACTCTGGGGCCGCCGACGTGGATATATCTGCGGACGACTGATACGTGGACCGGAAAAGACCTGATCGCGTTTCTGGAAGAGTACGATCCGCGCTCGGCGCAATCGCTGCATGTGAGGCTTTCCAGCGAACGCGTGCTGGCGGACCGGGCGCTGGAATCTCCGATCTATGGCTGGACCGGATGGAAGCTCTATGACAAAAACGAAGAACAGGGAGAGCACGGCGTGCCGGATCAGATGTGGATCATCGCATTCGGAAAGTACGGACTGATCGGCCTGATTTCGATGACGGTCGCACTGCTGATGCCTGTGCTGCTACTGGCGTGGAGGATTCCGGTGCGCTACTGGAGCCATCCCGGGGCTGCACCCGCTGCTGCGCTGGGGGTTTTGCTCACGCAGCACATGTCGGATTTGTGCTTTAACGCGATGGTGAATCCGATTTTTATTCTCTGCGCCGGCGGACTGACGGGAATGGCCTTTTCGCTGCGCCATTCGGCGCAACCGGCGCCGACCCACCCCAATTACATGACTGCCGCGCCGGCCCGCGCGATTCCAATGGGGCACGGCCCTCTATCGGCTTAACCCCGCGCCGCATTCGATTCGCGATCCCGATGTATCTCGTACCCATCCAAGTTCCGATTTATCTCGATGGCGACCGAAAACTGGTCACCACGGAGTGGCATCGCTCGTTGCTCCTGCTGCGGGACAGTTTTGGGGGGCGATTTGGCGAGATTGTCGTTGCTGCGCCCAGCCTGCCGGCAAAGAGCGCTTCGACTGAACAGGCGCTCGTTGAGGTTCCGGCCCATGCGGATGGGTTGAAACTTTTTCCAAGCTTCGACAAACGGTGCCGGGCGCGACGGTTTTGGTTGAAGGATCGCGCCCGCTGGAAAGCAGACCTGGCGAGTCTTGCCGGTGATGCGCAGGTCGTGCATGCCGGCGTGGATGATGTTTATCGTCCGATCGCCTTCGAGGGATTTCGGGCCGGGTTGCGGTTTGGGAAGCCGACAGTTTTTGTGCAGGATACGGACAACGTCGTCCAGCAGCGGGAGCTGTTTGCGGATCATGGCGCGATCCAGCGGGCGAAGGTTGGAGCGTATGTGCGGATCTACGAGCGGATGTGCCGCTGGGGTGTGGCGCGGGCGGATCTTTCGCTTTTAAAGGGGACATCACTGATTAAGCGATATGGCGGCTATGCGAAGAATGCGAAGGAGTTTCACGATACATCGTTCGGACTGGCGGACATTGTCGGTGAGGAACAACTGGAGCGGCGTCTGGCGACGGTGAGTCAGCCGCGGGCGCTTCGGCTGGTTTATTGCGGGCGACTGACGGGGCGCAAAGGCGTTGATCGAAGTCTGCAGATTCTCGCGGGCGCGAAATCGCGCGGGGCGACTATCGAATTCGACATCATCGGCGATGGAAGCGAACGCGGAAAATTTGAATCGATGACGCAGTCGCTGGGGCTTACGGATCAGGTGAAGTTTCACGGATCCGTACCATACGATGCGAGCCTGCTGAAGCGTCTCGCGGAATACGATGGGCTGCTCTTCACGCCGACGGCTGAGGACACACCCCGGATGATTTTTGACGGATATGCGGCGGGATTGCCGCTGGTTGCGTTCGATATTGACTACGTTCGGGAGCGGGATGCCCAGGAGCATGCGACGTGCCTATTGCCGCGGGATCGGATCGACGAATCGGCTGCGGCGCTGGTGAAACTCGATCAGAATCGGGGTCGCTTGTCCGCGGTTTCGCGAGTAGCACGGGGTGCGGCAGATTATCACGCATCTGAAAACTGGTATCGACGCCGTGCGGAATGGACGATTGAAGCTGTGGGCCGCCATAACCGAACAAAGAGTATGGCGAATAGGGGGACGGCTGCATGAATTTGATCGTTGTCATCATCAATTATCGGACGCCCAAGCTCACGCTGGACTGTCTGGCCTCGCTTGCGCCTCAAATTGACGATGTACCGGACTCGCATGTCATCATTGTCGACAACGCTTCGGGCGATGATTCGGTTCGCATGTTGCGTGATGCGATCGCGGCCAAAGACTGGAAACGCTGGGTCACGCTGATCCCTTCGACGAAAAATCTCGGGTTCGCGGGCGGGAACAATCTGGCTCTGGATAGATTGCTGGATCACTTCGAGACGAAGTACGTTTTGCTGCTGAACAGCGATACGATTGTGCAGCCGAATGTGCTGCGGCATTGCTATGAAACAATGCAGGGGGATCGCGAGATCGGGGTGATGAGCTGCCTGCTTCTGAATCCGGATCAATCGGTGCAGAACACGGCTCGGCGATTGCCGACGCCACTGCGGATGGCGGCGAATAGTTTTGGTCTGCCCTGGCTTTGGCCGAAGGCGTTCACCTGGGCGAATTTGGACGATCCGGGTTGGGACCGGCGGACGGTTTCCCGCGAGGTTGAATGGGTGGGCGGCGCGTTTATGTTTATTCGCCGCAAGGTCGTCGACAAACTTGGCGGCCTGGATACGCAGTTCTTCTTTTACGGCGAAGACGTTGAATTTTGCTGCCGGGCGCGACACCACGACTGGAAAGTCTGGTACGATCCGCGCGCGGCGGTGATTCATTTGGGCGGAGCATCGAGCGATCCGAGTCGGCTTGATCCGAAGGAGCGCGACGCGATGCGCTGGCAGGCGAGATACCTGATGCAGCGGCGCTGCTATGGGATCGCGGCGGAGATTCTTCTTCGCATGGTGGACATCGCGAGCTTTGGTTTGCGTTTTCTGAAGCTGCTGGTGCGCGGCCGGCGCAGCACGCCGGAATTCGCGACGCAGCGGGATATGCTGGCGATGCTGTTGCATTGGCCGGCCGATGCGCATAAGAGGTGACCGGAATGTCGCGCCGCCTTCGCATCGCCTTTGCGCTGCCGGGATTGCACCGCGTGGTGCGAGGGGCGGAGACGGCGTTCGAGCAGATCGCGGGGCGGCTGGCACTTCTCGGACATGACGTCAGCGTTTTTGGTTCCGGGCCGCCGCGTCCGGGGCAACCCTATACTTACATCCAAATCCCCTGCATCCGACGCGAATTTTTTGAGAAGTGGCCGAAATTTCCGTGCCTGCGCTCACATTATGCATGGGAGGAGCTGACATTTTCGGCGGGGTTGATGGTGAAATATCGGCCGGTGGAATTTGATGTCACGGTTGGGTGCTCGTATCCGTATGTGAATTGGATTCTCCGCCGGGGGCTTGGCGAATATCCGAAACATGTGTTTGTCACCGAGAACGGCGACTGGATGGTGGAGAGCCGTTCGGCGGAGTATCGGTTCTTTGATTGCGATGGATTGGTCTGCACGAATCCCCAATATTTTGCGAAGCACGCAGAACGTTATTTTTCCGCGCTGATTCCCAATGGTGTCGATCCGGACATCTTTTCGCCCGGTGAGAGACATCGGGCGGCGTATGGATTGCCGGCGGAGGGAGCTGTGGCGCTGATGGTCAGTGCGCTGATTGAATCGAAGCGAGTCATTGAAGGTGTTCGCGCGGCCGCGAAAATTCCGGGGTTGTTTTTGATTGTGGCGGGCGATGGGGAATGCCGTCAGCAGGTGGATGATGAGGCGCGGCGGCTTTTGGCGGGGAGATATCGTCGCGTTTCATTGCCGCGTGATCGGATGCCGGGGTTGTATCGGTGCGCGGATGTTTTTATGCACATGAGCCGGGATGAGGCTTCGGCCAATGCGTATATGGAAGCGCTGGCGACGGGGCTGCCGATTGTGACGCATGATTGGGAAGTCACGCGATGGACGCTGGAAGATTGTGGACACCTTGTTGATTGCGCGGATGAGCAGGCGGTTATCGCCGCGGTTTTGCGGGCGATGGACGATCAATCGGCGGAGAATGTTTCGCGCCGGCGCCAGCTTGTGCAGCGGCGATTTGCCTGGGCGGGAATCGCTGAACAATATTCGAGTTTCCTTCAGCAGCTTTGCGATGCGTCGTATTCACCGGCTTCCGCGAAGTCGTCGGACCAGCCACTGGATGATGTCGGCGTCGTGGTGATCGGCCGCAATGAGGGGGAGCGGCTGGTGCGCTGTTTGGAATCGGTGAAAGGAAAAACCGCCGCGGTGGTTTATGTCGATTCCGCGAGTAAAGATCAGAGCGTCGCCAATGCGAAACGGATTGGAGCTGAAGTGGTGGAACTGGACGCGAGCGCTCCATTCAACGCCGCCCGGGCGAGGAATGAAGGCGTTGAGCGGCTCAAGGAGATTGCGCCGGATGTGGAGTATGTGCAATTTCTGGACGGGGATTGCGAACTTCGGCCTTCGTGGCTCGCTCGCGCCCGGCAGGCGTTTGACGCGGATATGGCGATCGCAGCGGTTTGCGGGCGGCGGCGGGAGCGATTTCCACACCGTTCGATTTATAATCGGCTGATGGATCTGGAATGGGATACGCCTGTCGGGCCGGCGAAGAGCGTTGGCGGGGATGCGATGTTTCGGCTTGAGCCGTTTAGTTCGGCTCGTGGATTTGATCGCACGGTCATGGCCGGTGAAGAGCCGCAGCTTTGCCTGCGTCTTCGACATGCGGAATGGAAAATCGTTCGGGTGGATGCTGAGATGACGCTGCACGATGCCGCGATAACCCGTTTTGGTCAGTGGTGGCGACGACAGGTCCGGGGCGGATATGGCGCGATGGATGTTTACAGCCGATTCCGAATGGACGGAGAGCGGCTGTTCGCCCGGCAAACGCAAAGCACCATCATCTGGGGGGTGTGGTGGCCGGCGGCGGTGATCGTCGCGGGAATGGTTGGGCTGGTGGTGGGAGGATTGGAAGGTGGGGAGATCGCGGCGATGATTTTATTGCTGGCGATGCCGGTGCAGATCGCGCGGTTGTCGGCCAAGGCGTTTATGCGCGGCGTTCGGCCGCGAACGGCATTGGCGTATGCTGCGCTGACGATGGTGTCGAAGTGGGCGTGGTTTCAGGGACAGATGCAGTATCGCCGGGACCGGATGCGAGGCGTCAGATCACGATCGATCGAATACAAACAGCCGGCGCCGCAACCCGCGAAGGCGGCTCAATGAGTCACGATCCTGATTTCGCGGCTGACCTGGCGCGGTATCCGCGGCGGCCATTTGCGCGCGAGCAATCGATCTGGGCGATTGCGACATACCGATTTGGAAGGCGCGTGGATCGGCTTGGGCCGGGGATTTGGCGGAAGATTCTCTCGCGGATTTACTGGCTTCGATTTCGAATTGTTGAAACCGTTACTGGAATCAGTTTGCCGAAAGAAGCGGAGATCGGGCCGGGGCTGCGGATCTATCATTTCGGGAATATTTTTGTGCATTCTAATGCGAAGATCGGGGCAAATTGCACGATGCGGCAAGGGGTGACGATCGGGAACCGCGTGCTCAGCGGCCCGGCGCCGATTGTGGAGGATGATGTTGAGATTGGGGCGTATGCGCAGGTGCTTGGGCAGATTCGGATCGGGCGCGGGGCCAAGATCGGGGCGATGAGCGTGGTGCTGGAAGATGTGCCGGCGGGCGCGACCGCGGTGGGAATTCCCGCTCGCATTGTGCAGGCGAAGCCGGGCGGTAACGCGTCATGACACCGGCTGGAGGATCGTCGCATTTCCCGCTGGCGTATGTTGTGGGTCGCTTCCCGGTAAGAAGCGAGACGTTTGTTTATCGCGAGGTGCGGGGATTGCGCGAGCGCGGATGGCCGGTGATCGCGGTGAGTTTGCATGAGCCGGATCCGACGGAAGACGCTGATCTGGAGCGGGATCGGCTGATCGTTTACGACTCGGCGAGAAATCAGACACTGATGTCAGCCGCCGGGGAAATTTTGCGGCATCCGATTCGATCGCTCGGGACGCTACTGACCGCGCTTGGCGACACCGTTCGATCGGGAGAACATTTCCGATTTGACGGGCGGTTGAAAATTCCATTGCAAGCGGTGGCGGCGTTGGGGCTGGCGCGGCGGCTGCGTGAGCGCGGGGTGCGGCATATTCATTGCCATTTCGCGCATGCTCCGACGACGGTGGGAATGTACGCGGCGATGCAGATGGGAATTCCATTCAGCTTTACCGGTCATGCCAACGATATCTTTCGGCGACGGTCGATTTTGAAGATCAAGCTGCGGCGGGCGGCGTTTGTTGCGTGCATCAGCCGATGGCATCAGGCCTTGTATTCATCGATTCTGGCTGACAGCGACGGGAAATATGAGGTGATTCGCTGCGGCGTGGATGTGAATGCGAATGGGAAAATGAACGCTGGTTCAGGCGGCGGCCTGCGACTTCTCACTGTTGCGCGATTGGTCGAGAAAAAGGGAATCGATACGGCCATCAGCGCGCTGGCGGAGCTGAATAAATGCGGCGTCCGCGCGCATCTGACGATCGCCGGCGACGGGCCGGATCGCGGGCGGCTGGAGAAAATGGCCGCGGATTTGAATTGCCGCGATCAGATCACGTGGCTTGGCGCTGTCTGCAATTCCAGGGTTTTTGCGTTGCTTGGGGAGGCGGATCTGTTTGCGCTGCCATCCCGGCAGGATTCAAACGGAGACCGCGATGGGATTCCGGTGGTTTTGATGGAGGCNNAATCAGCCCGGCGCGCTTGCCGATAAGCTGGCTATGCTTTGGGAGAATGCCGATTTGCGCGAGCGACTGGCTCGCGAGGGAAAGAAAAGAGTGGAAAAAGAGTTTTCGCTTTCTTTGAATCTGGATCGTCTTGAGCGCCGATTTTCCGCGGCGCGGAAGATCGAATCATGAGTGGTGGCCAGCGATATTGTTTGATCACTCCCTGCCGGGACGAGGAACAGTTCGCCCGGCGGACGCTCGACAGCGTTGTGTCGCAATCGATTTTGCCGTCGCTGTGGATCATTGTGGATGATGGATCGAAGGACGGGACACCGGCGATTCTTGCGGAGTATGCGGCGCGGTTTCCGTGGATCCGCATCATGCGGCGGGACGACCGCGGGTTTCGCAAACTCGGGGGCGGGGTGATCGACGCGTTTTATCATGGGTATGCGACGATCAATCCCGGGGATTTTGATTTTGTATGCAAGCTCGATCTGGATCTGGATCTGCCGCCGAAATATTTTGAAATATTGATGCGGCGGATGGAAGTTGAGCCGCGGATTGGGACCGCGAGCGGGAAGCCGTATTTCGTTGAGGAGAAAACCGGACGCAAGGTCATGGAGACCTGCGGGGATGAGAATTCGGTGGGGATGGTGAAGTTTTATCGAACGGCCTGCTTCGAGCAGATCGGCGGATTTGTCCGGGAACTGATGTGGGACGGGATTGATTGCCACCGCTGCCGAATGCTGGGGTGGATTGCGGTGTCGTGGGATGACCCGGATTTAAATTTCGTCCATTTGCGGCCGATGGGGACGAGCGACAAGAATTGGTGGACGGGCCGGGTGCGGCATGGCGTGGGGCAATATTTCATGGGGACGGGGGTTTGCTACATGCTTGCCAGCGCGATCAACCGCCTGGCACATCCCCCGATCCTTTTAGGATCGTGGGCGATCCTCTGGGGATACTTCAAAAGCATGATCCTGCGGCGGCCACGGTATGGGGACAAGCAATTTCGCAATTTTTTATCAAAATGGCAATGGTCCAGTCTGATCCATGGCAAGCCAAAGGCGACTGCTTCTCTAAATGCCGCACAGGCCAGCATTTGGAAACACATCCATCCGGGCTGAAACTAACGTATTGATAGCGCGTGGTTAGAGAACCGCTTAGTGGGTTCGTGCTGGGGTCGCGGAAATATTGCACGGGGAAATGGCAATTGATGACGTGAAGTGGTTATGACGATAAAAGAAATGCGCTCCGGCAGTTATCGACCTTTGTTCCAATCAAGCTGACTATAGGTCCGGGGCACTGTAAGCAGAAAATCCTTAAGGTCCCATAATACGGGTTACAATTGCCAGTAGTGATCGAGATAATCCAAAATGGCCACTCGTGGGTCAAAGTGTGTTTTTCTTAAAACCGCGTAAACAAACGTCATACGCAGCCGTGGGTCAGAATGCATGTGAAAGAGGGAGAACCTCGTTGGAATGGGAGCAGCTTGGCGGCGGCGGCGATATCGCGGTTGTCGCCCGAGCGTATCACCCCTGCGATTGCGGGAAGTCGGCGGCTGCCAACGATTCTGCTCCATGGCGTTCGGTTTCATGCCATTGATGAGCAGAAATGTATTGAGCACATCTTATATGAGATAGAGGCGGGCCGTGGGGGTTTTGTTGTTACGCCCAATGTCGATCATCTTGCCCGTGCGGGACAGGATGTGAGTTTTGCGGCCTTGATTGCCGAGGCCAATCTGGTTGTGGCCGACGGAATGCCGCTGGTCTGGGCCAGCCGGTTGCAGGGAACCCCCCTGCCGCAGCGGGTGGCGGGATCGGATTTGATTTCCAGCCTGAGCGCCGCGGCCGCCGGACAGGGCAAATCGATCTTCCTTTTGGGCGGGGATTCCGGAACGGCCGATGCCGCCGCGGCGGTGTTGCGCGATCGATATCCCCAGCTCAAGATCGCCGGGAAGCTATGCCCCGCGGTCGGATTTGAGAAGGACGAAGCGGAGATTCAGCGCATCACATCTGAATTACAGGCGGCCAAGCCGGATATCATCTTTGTCGCGCTCGGCTCGCCCAAACAGGAGCGATTGATCGACCGGATGCGAGGAACCCTGCCGGCAACCTGGTGGCTGGGCGTTGGCGTCAGCTTTAGTTTTCTATGCGGCAACGTTCGGCGGGCGCCGGTCTGGATGCGAAATTGCGGCCTGGAGTGGACGCATCGCCTGATACAGGAGCCGAAGCGGCTGTTCAAACGGTATATCATCGTGGGCGTTCCGTTCGCCGGATGGCTGCTCGGGCGGGCGACAATGCGTGGGATCGCCAATCGTCTTTTGGGGCATGCAGATGGAGAAGGTGAAGGAGACTCCACCGAGAACATTCGACTTGATGAAGCGGATGATTATTCCCCGCGCCGACACGCGGCTGAATCTTCGGATTCGATGGGCGATGTGACGGTTCACCGGGCGAATGAAAAGACATCATCGGAATCAGGCGAAGAGGGCGCGGGGCAACATGAAGCGGCCTGTCCTTCGTCGCCAAGCCGTGGCCGGCTGCGGGGGCTGGTATTGCTTGGGGGGGGCGTTCGACCGACTCCGCTGGCAATGGCCATTGGCCGCAGCGTGCTGGATCTGCCGCTGGGCAAGGGAAAGACTGTTCTCGGGCGATGGCTGGATGAGGCGGAAGGCGTCTCGCGCTTGCTCGGGATCGAACATCTGCCCGTACGTCTATTGATGGATCTGAGCGCTCTGCAGCCGCGAAGCGTGCCGGCGGACCGGTACCGCATGGAGCGGGATCAATCTGAATATCGCGGCACGGGCGGGTTGCTGGCGAACATCGCCGTGGACTACGACGACGAAGATATGATCCTCGTCGGCAACGCGGCGCAAGTGCTGCTGGAGCCTCTGGCGGCTCTATACACGTCGCTGCATAAGACGCGCGGCGTCATCGCCGTGGTGGGTCATCGCGAGGGAGAACCGAGCGGTTTGATGCTGGTGACATGCCGGGCGTTGCGGCTTATTCCGAAGACGGGATTCGTCGATATGAAGGAGCAGGCATTGCCGAGCATCGCGTCGAAACACGACGTGCGCGTGGTGCAATGCCGAAGACCGACCGGGCTGCCGATCCGGTTGTTATCAGACTATGTAGCCGCGCTTCGGGCGCTGCATCAACCGGTGCGGGGCGCTTCGACGGACCCATGGGCTGAAGACTGGAAATCGACGTTCGCCATTGTTGAGCCGGGCGCGACGGTGTCATCCAGCGCGCGGATTCACGACTCGGTCGTATTGGCCGGCGGCATCGTGGAGGCGGGCGCAGTTGTTGTGCGCTCCGTCGTTGCCGGAACCGTTCGGAAGGACCGCAAGGCCGTCGATCGCTGTGTGGAATCGAAAGGGCGCGTGCCTGACATCGCCGCTCTGAGGCTTGAAGTATGAAGTTGCCGGTATTGCGCGACGATCGCCTCACTCTCGGTCACGTGGTTTTGGCCACGTTGATGGGAGCGATTGGGGTATTGGCGACGTTCGACGCATGGCAGGATATCTATCTGATCGCCCGCAACGATGAGGAATACAGCCATATCTTCATCGTGCCGCTGGTGGCGGTCTTT
Organism: Phycisphaerales bacterium; assembly: GCA_003153655.1. Classification (GTDB taxonomy): domain Bacteria; phylum Planctomycetota; class Phycisphaerae; order Tepidisphaerales; family Tepidisphaeraceae; genus PALSA-1353. The sequence goes on along the minus strand of PMAK01000145.1, from coordinate 13,560 downwards.
TTGGTGTGGGTTCGACGGATTCGACTTCGCCATTGCAAGCCGTCGGGACGAATCATTGGGCCGTTTGTCGTGGCTGTGGGCTGGTTCTTTAATTCGCTGGGATTTTATAGCGGGGTGCAGAGCTTCTGGCATGGCGGGGCCGTGCTGGTGGTGGTGGGATGCATGCTATCGGTTTTGGGGAAGAATGTGATCTTCCGCTTTTTCCCGGCGTTTGCGGTGCTGATCTTTTTGGTGCCGGCTCCGGCGAGAATACGCCTGGCCGTCGCGGGGCCGTTACAAAACTGGACCGCTTCGATCACGCAGCGCTTGCTCGAAGCGGGCGGCGTGGTCAACACCGAGGTGAACGGAAACGCGCTGACGATCAACGGACACGCGGTGCTGGTCGCCGAGGCGTGCAATGGATTGCGAATGGTCTTTTCGCTGATCATGGTTGGTTTCGCGTTTTGCTTCGCGATGCCGCTGAAAAATTTTGTGCGGGTGTTGATTTTGCTGGCCAGTCCGCTGGCCGCGATCTTTTGCAATGTGGTGCGCGTGATTCCGACGATCTGGATGTATGGATATGAGCCGGATTATGCCCCGACGTTTCACACATATGCGGGATGGGCGATGCTTCCGCTGGCGTTTGGAATGTTGTATGGACTCATTAAGACGCTTCAATGGGCGATGATTCCGGTGAACGAATACACACTTGCATCGCAGTAGAAGTAATTTGGGAGCGATACGTTGATTTTAAAGCATAGAAGAATCGGCTTCGGCGTTTGGCTTTGGCCAATCGTGTCGATCCTCATGCTGATCGGCATGATCGCGGAGGCGGGGACGCATGTGCGGCCGGCCATCGCTGAGCCGCATCTGGAGCGTTGCCAGAAAGCGATCGATGAGTTCCCGGTGATGGTGAAGGGCGCGTCGGGCACCTGGACAGGCGTGAATACGGAAATCCCGGCGCCGGCCATTCAACTATTGCACCCGAACGCGATTCTGAGCCGGGATTATGTCAATGACGAGACGAAGGCGATGGTTTCGCTGCTGATCGTGAATTGCAAGGATGCGCGTTATTTGCAGGGGCATTATCCGCCCAATTGTTATCCCGCGCAGGGCAAAGAACTGATTAAATGCAACCTCAACGGCAAGATGGAGAACGGCGAGCTGAGGACCTGGCATCTGCCGCATATGGACATCACGGGGATGGAATATCATTTTGCTCCGAAGAGTCCGACGGACCAGGAGCGGGTGGTGTACAATTTCTTTGTGATGCCGCGTGTGCCGGCGATGGCGGTATCGCACAAGGAACTCGATGGCGTGATTTGTTCGGATATTGGCAGCGTGTATACCTCTGGTGAAGATTACCAGCGGCGATATTACGGCGCGGCCGAGTTTCAACTGGTAACTGGAACGAGAATGACGCGGCAGGAACGCGACCAGGCGTTCCTCGATCTGATGAGCCCCAATGAGAAATTAATCCGGACGCTGGAGAATAGGTATCCGGGAGGTAATTGAGTATGACCAACGAAATGCAACTGGCGCAAGCAGCGGGACTGCATATGCCCGGCCAGGAATTGGCCCATTCGCACGGCGCCAACCATCAAAATGGCAAACCGATGGGCCTGAAGAAGGTCCATCGTCTGCTGCGCGGGCGGTATCCGCTGGTGATCATGCTGGGGCTGTTGTTTGGCGTGGCCGGGGCGCTGCTCGGATACCTCAGCCAGCGGCCTGTGTTTTCCAGCCATAGCCAGGTCCTGATCGATCCCGTGATTCAGAATCTCAACTCGTGGGGCGGGGAGACAATGTCGAGCTACGGCCTGTTCCTGGAATCCCAGGTGAGGGTGGCCGGGAGCTATGAAGTCATCCAGCGAGCGCTCGACGAAGACGATTGGAAGGATGCCGGGGGCCTGCGCGGCAACGACGCGGCGCTGGCTCATTTCTCCAGTGGACTGGAAGTCGAAAACATCCCCAACACGGCGATCCTCAAGATTACCTATGGCGATCCTGATCCGAAGATGGCCTATGCCGGCGCGCAAGCGATTATGAAGGCCTACCGGGAATTCTTCCAGGATGAAGACCCCATGATGTTCACGCCCAAGCTTCAGGAACTGGAGAAGCTGCGAACAAAGGCGACCAACGATCTTCAGAATGACGAGGCGCAGCTCACCGATCTGCAAAAGGTGTTTGATACGGACGATCTGACTTCGTATCAGAGCACGCACATGGAGCAATTGGCGCAGCTGGCCAATGCACTTGAAAACTTCAAAACGCAGTTGGACGTTGATGAGCGGCTGGTAGGTCAAGGCCCCGGCGGCAGTGCTAACACAGGGGCCGGGCCGGCGACTCGGTCTACGCCGCTGACCGAAGATCAGATTGTCGCTTATGACGGCGGAACGCTGGCTAAATATCGCGGCGACCGGGAAGCCATCGAGCGTCAACTCCAGCTTGCGGCCAAGGAGGGGTATGGCGATGCGTCTCCGTTCGTTCAGCGTCTGCGCAGCGAACTGGAAGTTCAAAATGACCAGATCAATTCCTACGTGCAGAATTTCATCCAGAATTACCGCCTGGACGCGACATCCGGCCAGTATGGTCTGACGCCGGTGAAGACGGACATCGTGTCGATCAAAGTCCGCATTGAGGACTTGCAGAAGCAGTACGACCACCAGAAGCAGTTGTGTGCCGACATCGGACGGAATGCGGCCTGGATTCGGCAGGTCAAAGACAACATGCAGCGAGCCCAGACTTCGCTGGACACCACCAACGCGGAATACGAGCGGCTGATCTCTTTGCGGAACCTCAACGGGAATCATCAGATGCAGGTGATCAGCGCTCCGGTGCTTTCGTCTGATCCGGCAACGGATCGCCGCAAGTTGGTCGGGACGATTGGATTCCTCGGCGGCGCGATGTTGCCGATGCTGGTTATTTTGCTGGTCGGGGTGGTGGATAACCGCTTCCGATACAGCGATGAAGCGAACAGCGACATGGGCGGCGTTCCGCTGCTGGGAATTTTGCCAAACCTGCCGGACCTGCTGACCGATCCGACACAGGCCGCGACGGCGGCGCATTGCGTGCATCAGATTCGCACCATCCTACAGATCACGGGCCAGAGCACCGAGCGCCGCGTCATCGCACTAACCAGCGCGTCTCCGGGCGACGGCAAGACAAGCCTTACATTGGCTTTGGGACTGAGCTTTTCCGCGAGCGGATCGCGCACGCTGCTGGTTGACGGGGATTTGATCGGCGGGGGACTGACGGCTCGTTTGAACGTGACGGCCGAGCATGGCGTGCTGGAGGCGATGGCCTCCCGTGACATTATGCCATTCATTCGCACGACCGACGTGGCGGATCTTTCGTTCCTGCCGGTCGGCAAGGCGATGGGCGGATACACTGGGACGATTTCACCCGCGGCGGTGCGCCGCCTGGTGGATGAAGCCCGAAAGCACTTTGACGTGATCCTGATCGACACCGGCCCGATTCTGGGAAGCATCGAAGCTTCACCGGTGGCGGTTGCCTCCGATGGCGTCGTGCTGTGCGTCTCTCGCGGGCAGCAGCGGCAGCTTGTGGACCGGGCGCTGGCGCATCTGCATGCCATCGGCGCGAAATTGGCCGGCGTGGTCTTCAACCGGGCGCAGGCGCACGATTTCGAGCGTTCCACGAATCGGCTGGATTTGGGCTCGGTCCCGGCTGGAACCGATGGCCGCCGCAGCGAAGCAATCGGTCCGGTGGCGCGCGCGGTGGCGTCTTCCGTACGATCCGCCGCGTCGGCACACGACCATGGAGTTTGATTTCCCGCTATGACGGCGTTGCAAGCTAATAGTGCCCCGCCCGTCGCGGCCGGCGAACGGCCGGCGCCGGCGGTTGCGCGCACCATCTGGGGTTTGGATCCGGTTGCGCTTCATCACCGATTTTGGGCGGCGCACGGCGTGCAGGTCGTCAGACAGGGGGAGCCTTCTGAAATTGTCCGGCATGCCGAGCTTTATCTTCTGACGGATCCCCGCTCGCTGGTTTTGTTTCGAATGATCAGCGTGATCGACGTGCTGAACTGGCTTAAGCCGCAGGCGCTGTTTCTTCGACTGCATGATGGCCGCGAGCGCGGCTATCGCGAGAAGGTTATCACCGACGGCAACAACCGCTTCGTGCGTTTTCAGCGGCTGTATCATGGTTCCGAGGATTTGCGCCTCGCGCGGGCGGTTCTCACGCCAGACCGCGAAGTTGCGCAGCTCTGGCAATCATCGCCCAATCCGCTGGGGGGCTGGCGGCGGCTGCGGCGCAACCTCCGGCGCAGCGAGCGCAGCACCCTTTCCATTGACGGCAGCGTTTTTGATCGCAGCATCGACCGCGAAATCGCGATGTTCCTGCGCGATCTGACCAAGGTCTGGCAGCATCCGGATTCAACCATCGGCCGGGCGAAGATATTTGAGCCGCAGGTCTGGAAAGATCCGCAAGCGTCGATCGATTCAGACGCACGATTCATCGGTCCCGTATGGGTGGGCGCCGGCCGCAAGATTGATAGTGGGACGACCGTCGTTGGGCCGGCCATTATCTGGGNNCCCGCCAATGGAGGACATTCAGTGGCTCACCATCGAGCCGCGCGATATCCCGCCGGAGGCTTCGGTCAAGGATGCCACCGCGCTGAACCGGATATTCAAACGCGTCTTTGACGTGGCGTTCAGCGTTGCCGTGCTGCTGATGACCTTTTGGCTTTACCCGATCATCATGCTGGCGATATGGCTGGATGACGGGCGGCCTTGGTTTTTCGCGCACGAGCGCGAGACGCTGGGCGGGCGACAATTTCCCTGCATCAAGTTTCGATCGATGCGTAAGAATGCGGAAGAACTTCGGGCGCAGCTTCAGTCGCAGAATCAGGCGGATGGGCCGCAGTTTTACATTGAAAAGGATCCTCGCCTGACTTCGGTGGGCAAGCTGCTCCGCAAATACAATCTCGACGAGCTACCGCAATTCCTCAATGTGCTGGTGGGCCATATGTCGGTCGTCGGCCCGCGGCCCAGCCCGCGCAAGGAGAATCAATATTGCCCGCCGTGGCGCGACGCCCGGCTGAGCGTCAGGCCGGGCATTACCGGCCTCTGGCAGATCCACCGGACGCGCCGCAGTGGCACGGACTTCCAGGAATGGATCAAGTATGACATCGAATACGTCGAGAACCGTTCCTGGCGTCTCGATATCTGGATCATCTACAAGACAATCACCCAGGTATTCCGCAAGGTATCCCACGCATGACAATTCGTCCGAAAACCAAGCGTCGAGTGCTGATCCTGCTGAGCGGCGTGCTGGTATTTACCGGCGCCGTGGCGTGGCTTTACGCCTACCGGATGCGCGTCGCCGAGAGCAAGCTGCAGCTCGACAAGCAAGTGGGCATGGCGGCCTACCGCTCCGGGGACTATCAAACCGCCATCGATAAACTGGCTGAATATATCAGCCACGAACAGCAGCGGGACCAGGGCCAATTGGATCCCGAGGCGCTGCTGGCGTTCGCCAATTCACGCGCGAAGGTTCCGACGAAAAATGATGATTACATCGTGCTGGCGATTGCCAACCTGCGGCAATATTGCTCGCTGGTCCCGGAGAACACGCAGGAGCGTGACCATCTTCTGGAGATGGAGGCGCCTTCTCCCGCTTATGAGCCCGATGCGCTGGCACGCGCGAACGACCTTCTGAAAAATAATCCGAACGATCTGGTCGCGTTGAAAGCGATCGCGCAAATCCAGGTGCGGGAGCGCAAATTCCAGGAAGCCGCCGCCGCCGCCGACCGCTACACGCAGCTGGCTCCGACGGACCTGGATATGCAGAGATTGAATTTCGAGATCATGCAGGCGCTGTCGCGGCCGGCGGCGGAGATGCACCGGCGCGCCGATGCGCTTCGTTCAAAATATCCCGCCGATCCGCGGTTTCTGATCATCAAGGCGTGGGCTTATTTGTTCGGACAGAATCGCTCGCAGACGGCGCAGCAGTTGAATGAAGACGCCGAGGCGTACAAAAAGCTGATCGTGCAAGCCGCTCAGGAGGATCCGCCCACCAGCCAATTCGCCAAGACGACGGTTACGCTGCTCGATGGACTGGGCCAATTCAGCGCAGCTCAAAATCTGCTGGCGCGATCGGCAACCAAATTCAACGATCCACAATTGACGCTGCAATTGATCCTGACGCTCTGGGAGAATCGAAATTACCACGAAGTCGTCGCTCGATTGAAAGACCTCGACGCAAACGCGCCCGCGACCGATGCGCAGTTGATCGCACTCAAGGCGCTTGCGCTCTATGGCCTGGGCGACAATAAATCCGCCGATGCGCTGGTGAGCCAATTGTCCGCCCGCGGGCCGGACGACCATTTTGCATTCGGCTGGTCGACCGCGCTCAAATCACAATTCAGCACGCCACCGGACGATTTGAAGACCCGCATCGCGCACTACCGCGATGCGCAGGCCGCGCNNAATAATGGTTACATCGCATTCCTGCTTGGCGTTTCGTATGTGGAGTTGGATGAAAACGACCTGGCGCTGCAGGAATGGCGGCTTGCGTGCCGGCAAATGCCGAGTTGGGATGAACCGCATGTGCGTCTGGCGATGCTGCTGGTGAGCCTTGGCGACGGCGCAAGCGACGAGGCCAGCCGTGCAGCGGAAGACGCGACTCTCGCCGGCACGAATGCCAATGGCTCGGTGGACTTGCGGGCCGCGGTCGCCAACGTCAAGGTGAGTTTCGCGAGGCTTACCACGATTTCCGATCCGGCGGCGGCATCGGCGCTTTTGGATGAGGTCAAGCAACTGCAAACGCAGCTTCCGTATGAGCCGCAAACTCTGCCGATTTACGTCGCCCTTCTCTCACAGACCGGGCAGCGCAGCGCGGCAATCGATGTCATCAAGGGCGCTTGCGACAACCTCGGCCCGGACGCCGAGGACACCATGATGAGCCTTGTCGAGCTTAGCCGGAAGGCAAAACTTGGAATGGAAGATACGCTGTATGCGGCGATCGACCGGAAATACGGCGCGACCCCGCGGCTGGCGTACGCGCGGGCGATGGCATTGATGAACAACGGCGGCGCGTCCGATGGGCTTCAACTGCTGCAGGATGACCGCAACAAAAATAAGAATCCCGATGACACGGCTTTCTGGGATCGCGCGATCTGCCAATTCCGCGAGGCATCTCATGATCCCGCCGCCGCAGCCGCCTGGCAAAAGCTGGGAGACGCTTATCCGAGCGACATCGGCGTGCAGACGGCGATATTGACCACCGCTGAATCGGCATGGCCGAATCGCGCATTCATCAGAACAACGATCGACCGCCTGAAAACGCTGACGGGAGACCAGGCGATTGCATGGAAGACGGCGCAGGCGCGATGGCTGCTCAGCGGGAGCAATTCGGACCGAGACATGTCGGACGCGGTGGTGCTTTTGAGCGGCATCACCACAAGCAATCCAGAAGAGTATTTGCCGCATGTGCTGCTCGCGACCGCTTATTCACGCCTGAAAAATTTTCCCAGCGCGCTCGACGAGTGGCACAAAGCGGCGGACATGGCGCCGCAATCGGCTCAGGCGCAATTCAACCTGCTGCAGGCCCTTCAAAATGCCGGCAGGAGTGATGAAGCCAAGGTTCAATTCGACAGGCTCGCCCGAGTCGGCAATCTTTCACCGGATATGACACTGGTGGCTGCAACGATGATCGCCGCGGATGGGGACATGCAGCGAGCCGAAAGCATGCTGACGGCATATCCGAATGCGACCAACAAAGTATTGCACGATGCCACGCTGGCGAAAGTATACCGGCTGGAAAATCGCCCGAATGAAGCGGCGGCAATCTATTTCGATCTGATTCACGCCAAGCAGCTTGATGTGAACACGATTCGCGAAGCGGCCGATTTCTTTGGAGCCGCCCGCCAGTTGCCCGAAGCACACAAGTTCCTCGACCGCCTCAGCGAGATTCAGCTTCCGCCGGGGCAGCGCGAGTTGATCCTGGCCAGTTTTGAGGAAGACCGCGGAACCGTGGAAGCGGCCGGCAAACTGTATGAGGAGGCCATCAAGGCTTCCGGAAATGATTCCGTCTACAGCACGCGGCAAATCGAATTCCTGATGCGGCAGCGGAACTGGAGCATGGCGCAGAGCAACCTCGCGGCCGCGATAGCCCGCTGGCCCGGCGATCAAACGCTGCCTCGCCTTCAGACCGCGGTTGCCGCATTCGCGCAATATCCACATGCGGATGAATTGGGATCGCTGATTGACGCGATTTCCCGTGATCCGCAGAGCGCCGCGGCGAGCGAGACGATTCCTGTCGCGACCAATCCTGCCGCGCCGTTCACGCAAGTTCAGGCCCTTCTGGAAAAGTATCCGAACTTTCAGCCGCTCTATGAACTGGCTACCCGCCGGCTGATGACAGAGGGCCGCCCCGCCGATGCGGCGGCGATGGCAAGCAAAGCGATGGGGCGATTCTCGCAATCCATTGACGCTGCCCGCGCTACCGCCGAAGTAAGCGCCGCCGCCGGAAATTGGAATGACGCCATCATCGCCGCGCGCCAGTGGCGGCAGCGCGTCGGTCAGGAGACTTTGGCTCCGGACCTCTTTATCGCCAAGGCTGACCTTCAGGTCGATCAGGCGCAGGATGCAATCGACCGCCTCTCTCCCTATCTGGCCAATGCCAAGGCGCACGCCGATGAAAACCAGATGCTTCTCACAACATATGCCCAGGCGCTGATTCGCGCCGGCCGCGAATCCGAAGCATCCGCGCTGCTGCAACCGCTGGCCAAGGATTCGGCCAAGTGGCGTCTGGCTTGTCTGCAGATCGCTCCCGATGCGTACACCGACGGCGTGATGTCGGGTCGCTGGATCGAACAGATTCGTCCGCTTCTCGATCCCAAATCGATCGATGAACATGCGGGTCTGGCGGAGGCATTTCTTGCCTGTGCGGATCGCCAGAATTTTCCGCCGGATTACGCGCTCGCGGTGCAGGCCCTGCAACCTTTCCTGCAATCGGGCCAGATGACGGCGGCGCATTGGATGACCTATGCATCAGCGGTCACGGGAACGGGTGATATCGCTTCAGCCGAGCGGGCTTATCGCGAGGCGCTGAAGGTTGATTCGAACAACGGCGTCGCGATGAACAATCTGGCGGATCTCTTACGGCAGCGCGGCGATCCCGCGGCGCTCAAGGAAGCCGAAGGATTGATATCACAAGCAATCGCGGGTCATTTGAGCGATCCGTATCTGGTGAGTTTTTATGATACGCAGGCTCAGATTTTCCTGAAGCAGGGCCGATCGGGCGATGCGATTGCCGCGTTCCAAAAAGGATATGCGGTTGATCCGAGGGATTTGAATATCCTGATAGGTCTCGCATTGACCTATGCGAACACGCATCAGATTGACATCGCCGTTCGCTATCTTTCCCAGATTGACAATCTCATTCTTCCGGGGACTCATCTCAGTAGTGATTTGCAGGCTGAATTGGACAGTCTCAGGCAAGCCATCCACCGAAACGCGTCGCAAAGCTCCGTCAGCGGGACCGACTTTAGTCCTGCCAGATAGTTTGATCAGCCCGCGCACCGCTTTGGGGGCGTTCGCCAGTCTCGTTTTCTACTCATTTTTGAACAACAGGGGCCGTTTGTGGCACTCTGATTCCCTGAGGTGAGCTATATTTGCTCTATTCCATCTCTGACGTTTAAGCCGACGGAAACACCTTTATCGGACGCAACGGCTGAATTCCCCTTGTTCGGTCCATTCTGAACGGAAGACACGCTTTTATTGATTGTGTCGTTGAAACGGGCGGGATATAGTAACCGCCGTTAGCTCGGCACTCGCGCTGAGTTATCTGTGGGTTTGGTGACTCTCGAGCTGGGTGGCTTGCTGAGCATTGCGAGCAGAGGAAGAGAGAAAATTCGCTGTTGTTCCAACCGCAGCGCCTAGCCGCCTGAGCATTCAGGTGTCTTGGATGTTAAGGAGCTGAAGAACATGTCTGGATTGATAAAAAAAGCGGTGCCTGCTGCGCTGTTAGCGGCTTTGGGACTCGCACTGAATGCCAGCGGCGCTTCGATCAATTTAAGCGGTGGCCAATCCACCATTCTGGGCGGCTGGCAGATCGGGACCGATCCAAATGTCAGCGTCACCGGCATCTCTGTTAACGGCCAAACCCTCATCATCCAGAATGAATCCGCCACGTTCACTGATGGCATCCCGCAGGGCCTTACCTTTATTCAGGTGAGCAGCGCGGTCGCTGTTCCATTCATCCAAATTTCCACCAATACGGTCGGAAATGCAACCGGGTCGGATTGGACTGGTTTTCAGTATTCGCTTTCCGGCTCGGCCGGTTTTGACGGCGTCACCAACATCTTCACGCCGCCATTTGGCACGGGCGTGAATTACCAAAATCTCGACTTGAACCCCGCGCGAAACCTGGTGACTTACACTGGAAGCCAGCTTGGCGGCTCAACATCCAATTGGGGCAGCACAAATCCCGGCGACGATCTGCTCATCGATGGCAATCCGTCAACCGGTGCCCCATTCGCCAGCTTTACGCTCGATGAATCACCGCAGGGCGTGGTCGGTGAAGTTGTTCCGGTGGCCCCCGCCGCGTGGCAATTCCTCGTCGGCCTGCTGGCCGTGGGCATTGTTCCGACCCTCCGCAAGGCGATGCGGTTTTTCGCCTGAATCACAGACAAACAAAGCGTCGTCTGCATGCTGGTGCATCCCGCATACTGGCAGCGCGCTTACTGCGGATGCACGGCGGGCTCTTCTGGCTGCTGCGAGGGGACCGAAGTCGTTACTTCTACCGACTCTTGCGGCTGTGCGCCTGATGCACGATTGCGGCGCGACTCGGCCGAGCGGCGACCTCCCAATCGACCGATCTCCATCATGTGGTTGCGATTGGCGCTAACTTGCTGGCCGCCTTTTCTTCCCGCATATCGCGCTTCTTCCGTCGTAAATTCGTGAGCCGTTCCCTTTTGATGGGCTGCTGTCCCGCCTTTGCGGGCAATCTCACGCTGTTTACGTTGATCCATCGACGCAAAACCGCTGGCTCGTTTAGTGTGTTCCATGATAATACCTCTTGGGGTTAATTTAATACTAATTCCACCAAGCCGTCATCGGGCAAATTCCCCCACCCTCAAAACGGACATCCAAGCGACCCCAACCTCAGCCGCAACGTTTTTCCGTTTCCCCGCTTCTGCCGAATAGTATGCCCGTCCCGACGTTGTTGGCTACTTCAAAGTTAGTTTTCGGTAAGAAATTCGATGTGGCCGGTCGGCGCTGATGCCGAGCCGTCGCTTGCGGTCCGCCTCGTATTCGCTGTAGTTGCCGTCGAAGAACCTCACCTGGCTTTCACCCTCGAAGGCCAGAATGTGCGTGGCGATGCGATCCAAAAACCAGCGATCGTGGCTGATGACCACCGCGCAGCCGGCGAAATTATCCAATGCCTCTTCGAGGGCTCGCATGGTGTTGACGTCGAGGTCGTTGGTTGGCTCGTCGAGCAGAAGGACGTTGGCCCCTTGCCGAAGCATTCGGGCGAGATGCACGCGATTGCGCTCGCCGCCGGAGAGCGTATCGACGCTGCGCTGCTGGTCGGTGCCGCTGAAGCCGAAGCGTGATACGTAGGCGCGCGAGTTTACGGATATCGAGCCGAGGCGGATGGATTCCTGTTTGTCGGTGATCGACTCCCAGACGCTGGCGTCGGAGCCGAGCGAATCGCGGCTCTGTTCGACGTAGGCGAGCTTCACGCTTTCACCGAGGCGGAGCTCGCCGGCATCGGGCTTTTCCTGGCCGGTGATCATTCTAAAGAGCGTTGTCTTTCCAGCGCCGTTCGGCCCGATGACGCCGATGATCGCGTTGGGCGGGAGGACGAAGTTCATGTCCTGGAAGAGGATTTTGTCGCCGTAGGCTTTGGTGACGTTGATTGCCTCGATGACCTTTGTGCCGAGGCGCGGGCCGGGCGGAATGTAAATCTCGATCTCCTGAACGCGCTTTTGGGCGTCGGCGTTCAGCATCGCTTCGTATGCGGCGAGTCTTGCCTTGGATTTTGCGCGACGCGCGGTGGGCGATTTCCGGACCCATTCCAGTTCGTGAGCCAAGGCACGCTGGCGGCTGCTTTCGGCCTTTTCTTCCTGAGCCAATCGGCCCTGCTTCTGCTCGAGCCAGGAGGTGTAGTTGCCCTTCCAGGGAATGCCTTGGCCGCGGTCGAGTTCGAGGATCCAACCCGCGGCGTTGTCGAGGAAATAGCGGTCGTGCGTGACCGCGATGACGGTTCCGGCGTATCGGGACAGATGCTGCTCGAGCCATGCTACGGATTCGGCATCGAGATGATTCGTCGGCTCATCGAGAAGAAGCACATCCGGCTTTTTCAGCAGCAGCCGACAGAGTGCGACGCGACGGCGCTCGCCGCCGGATAGCGTCTTCACTTCGGCGTCGCCGGGCGGACAGCGGAGGGCGTCCATTGCCATCTCCAACTGCGAATCGAGATCCCAGGCGCTCAGGGCATCGAGCTTTTCCTGCACCTTTCCCTGCTTTTCGAGGAGCTTGTTCATCTCGGCATCGGTCATCGGGTCGGCCAACTTGTTGTTGATGCGATCGAATTCCGCGAGGAGATCAGTGATTTCCTGCATTCCCTGCTCGACGTTTTGGCGGACGGTCAGGGTTTCATCGAGGTGCGGCTCCTGCTCGAGAAAGCCGATGGTGTATCCGCTTTGAAGGCTGACCTGCCCCTCGAATTTCGTATCGATGCCGGCGAGGATGCGGAGGAGCGAGCTTTTGCCGGAGCCGTTGAGGCCGAGAACGCCGATCTTGGCGCCGTAGAAATAGGAGAGACGGATGTCCTTGAGGATGACCTTTTTCTCGTGCGACTTGCTGACGCCGATCATGGAATAGATGATTTTGTTTACTTCAGGCATATGTGGGGTTTTGTTTTGCGAGTGCGATGGAGGGACTTTACACAAGTTTACAGAACGTTACACTTTTGAAGATTTTATTAGTGCACGCTAGCTTTTTATGATTCGATAAGTTGTTTTGATTCCGGCATTTATCAGTGTATATCTGCAATGACTGGGTTTTGACAGAGGCAAAGTGTAACGCTGCTTCTTTGATCGCCTTGGCAAGGCTCGGTTGCGGGCGACGGGGCGGGCGCGTGTTTGCCTGTGGTTTTAGGAAAGGAAGCCAGAGATGCCGTGGTATTTTTACTTGCTGGAATTCGTGAGCGGATTGTTTTTGACGAATGGCGTGCCGCATTTTGTTCAGGGGGTTTGCGGGCATCGGTTTCAGTCGCCGTTTGGGTCGCCGCCTGGGGTTGGGGAATCTTCGCCGGTGAGTAATGCGGTGTGGGGGTTTGGGAATTTCGTGGTGGGGTTTGTTCTTCTTTGGTTTTTTGGGCCGCGCGGGGATGAGGCATTTTTTGGGTGGATTGCGGTGGGATTGGGGGTTTTGTTGGCTGCGGTTTGGTTGTCTGTCTATTTTGGGAGGGTGCGAGCGAAGCGGCAGTGGCAGACCCGAAAGGGAACCTGACCTGCTCTGTCTCAACCCTCCGGATGTTAGGCGCATGTTGGGTGGCGCAGCCGCGTGCGAGCGTGTATCTAATAAGGGATGTTGACCTGCAAATCGCCAC
>PMAK01000272.1 GCA_003153655.1 Phycisphaerales bacterium | reverse complement strand
CGGCAGCATTGGTTACGAGGCTTAGAAGGCTCGCTGTCTCCGACACCGATTCATTGCCAGTGATACGACGCCATGCGGGCCGGTCAACCACGACTGATCTATCTCCCTTGCCCGCTTTTCTCCGAACCGCTATTTTCATTGCCTTATCCGGAGGCATGTAATGGCAATTCGCGTAACGGTCTGGCACGAATATCGACACGAAAAGAAAAATCCCAAAGTCGCGGAGATCTATCCTCAGGGTATGCATGAGGCGATCGCATCTTATCTGCGGAAATGCGAGGGCCTGACCGTTCGGACGGCCACGCAGGATGAGCCCGAGCATGGGCTGAGCGAGGAAGTCGTTAACAACACCGACGTGATGATCTGGTGGGGGCATATTGCGCACCGCGAGGTGAACGAGGCGGTTGTGGATCGGCTATATACCCGCGTGCTGGCGGGAATGGGGCTGGTTGTGCTGCACAGCGGACATTTTTCCAAGATTTTTCAGAAGCTGATGGGGACTTCATGCAACCTGAAATGGCGCGACACCGGCGAGCGGGAGACGCTTTGGGTGACGCGGCCGGGGCATCCGATCGTGAAAGATATTGACGATCATTTCGTGATCGAGCGCGAGGAAATGTATCCGGAATTTTTTGATATCCCGGAGCCGGAATGCACGTTTCTGATCAGCACCTTTGCGGGGGGGGAAGTTTTTCGCAGCGGTTGCACCTGGACGCGCGGGCTCGGGAAAATTGCCTATTTCCGGCCCGGGCATGAGACGTTTCCGACATATCACGATCCGCGGGTGCTGAAGGTGATTGAGAATGCGACACGGTGGGCGCAGCCGACGCCCGGGCCTGGGCCGTTAGACTTTGGCAAGCATGATTTGGGGTGGGTGGATAAGAAATAGAAAATCGCGAGTGCGGGCGATCTCTATTTTTGCAGGACCCAGACTCGGCCCTGACCGGGAAACTTGGCCGTGGTTTGGGTGAAGAGGCCATGGACGAAATAAGTTGGGTTCTCATTCACGGTAAAGGCAAAAACGTGAGGACTGGCGAGCGCGCGGGTGGTGACTTCGGCGCCGGCTGGGGCGCTCAGCAGGGCGACGGGGCACTTGGGGGGGTGCAAATAGCGGGAAAAAACCATGCATTGCCCCCCTGCCCACCATTCATTTTTTCCGGTGCTGATGAATAGCATTAGATCCTGAGACTGTGACGCCGATTGAAGCTCGGCTGCGATGATTTTGGGATCGGTGACTGCTGATCGATAAGCATAGGGGAGCGCCCGAAGACAATAGAAGGCCGCGATGACGGGAACGCTGTGCCGGAGCCATGGCCTTAACCTGGAGACGAGCGCGGGGATGAGGACATAGACAGCCGGGCCGGCGAGAAGGGTGTATCGGATCAGTCCGAGGTGATGGGTGTCTCGTGAAAAATCCAGCATGGCGATGACGCCGATCACGCCGAGCATCCAAAGAATCCAGATCAGCAAATCGGGCCTGCGCCTGAGCGCGATGAGCGGCAGGATATAAAGGGCTGCTCCGGCATAACAGATATACAGTACGGGGCCGCGCGGTTCGGCAAGCAGCACGCCGGGCAGTACCGCCAGACGATAGAACGTCCACCTGAGATGGGAGTCGGGTTTATCGAGGAGGAAGTTGGTGGATTGATCGGAGGTGGATGCCAGCCCGCGCTGTTGCCACATGAAGGGTCCCCAGCAGATTGCAAAGATAAGGATCGCCAGAACGAACATGCCCAGAACCTGCACGCGCACCCGTCCGCGCGTGCGGCAGACCGCATAAAGTCCCAGCCCGATCAGCATGCCGATGCCGAAATAGTGCGTCAGTAAGGTTGCGAGAACGCCGATCATCAGAGCGGCCAGCCGGCGACGGCTCGGGCCGAGTTTTTCGATTCGCACCAGGGCGTCAGCGGCCAGTAGGGCGCAGGCGATCAGCCAGGTGTAATTCCGCGTTTCGCGAGCATACTGAATCTGCGGCTGGGCAAGGGCGAAAAGGATGCATGCCCAGAGGGCGATCGAACGGCCGTTGCATAGCCGAGCTACGTCATACAGCAGCGCGACCGATATCAGCGAAGCCAGGATTGAAAAGCTTCTTTCGGGGGTATCGCCGGCGCCGGTGATATCGGTCCAGAATCGCAATCCCAGAAAATAGAGCGGCGGATGGGTGCATTCCATTTTCGTCCAAATCCGCCACCAGGGAACGTCAGCATTTGTGCCGAAGCTGAAGAATTCCGGCATCGGCAGGACGGTGTTTTTCGGTAAATGGAGGTGTACCGATCCGCGCCCGGCGGCGATTTCCGCGGTCCATGCCTCATCGAGCGAATATCCGCGCAAGCTCAAGGAAGGAATGCGAAGGGCTGCGGTAATCAAGATTAGAAGCAGGCAGATGAGAAGCGATGATTGATTGGGCTTCGAGAAGTCGTTCACCAGGATGATGCTCTTTGTGCATTGTCGGCATGTCAAGGATTGGGCTCGGTTTCTCCAAGAATGGAGCTTGTCGCGTAAACCAGTTTTGTCTTGCTGCCCTACCGTTGCGATCTATACTGAATCGCTGAAATTCACCCCGAGAGGAGCCACTGACGATGCCTTCCTATACCACCGGTGATATTAGAAATGTCGTCTTCGTCGGGCATGGCGGATCCGGAAAGACTTCACTGATCGACGCCATGCTGACGGCCAGCGGGACGATCAAGCATAATGTATCCGTCACCGACGGGAGCAGCTTCAGTGATTTTGAAAAAGAAGAGAAGGACCATAAACATTCGATCTATTCAGCCGTGCTTCACGTCGATCATCTTGGCAAGCGAATCAATATCATCGACACGCCGGGCAGCCCGGATCTGATTGGACATGCGATCGCAGCGATGCCGGCGGTGGAAACCGTCGTGGTTGTCATCAACGCGCAGAGCGGGATTGAGGTTGTCACCCGGCGAATGATGGAAATCGCGCGATCGCGGGATATTCCGCGCGCGATCATCATCAACAAGATCGATCAGCCGGAATTGGATTTGGAAGCGCTGCTCACGCAGATCCAGGAGACGTTCGGGCACGAGTGTTTGCCGATCAATCTGCCGACGGGTGGCAATAAAGCGGTTGTGGAATGCCTGCTGAACAAAAAGGGTGAGAGCGATATTCTGTCGGTCGCCGAAGCGCATACTGCGATGCTCGATCAGATTGTGGAATTGGATGATACGCTGATGGAGCAATATCTCGGGGGGACAGAGCCGAACTATGAGGTGCTGCACGCACCATTTGAGCGGGCGATGGATGAGGCGCATGTGGTGCCGATTTTATTTACCGATGCACGGAGCGGCATCGGGATCACCGAGCTTCTGGATTCAATCGCCAAACATTTCCCTTCGCCGGAAGAGGGAAATCCGCGGCCGTTTTTGAGTTTTCGCGGGACGGCGGGGACGGGACAGCCGCAGGAAGAATATCCGTTTGAATATCGCAACGATCCGGGCAAGCCACTATTGGCGCATGTGTTCAAAGTGACGACCGACCCATATGTCGGCAAGCTGGCGATCTTCCGGGTGCATCAGGGAAAATGCTCCGGGCAATCGCAGGTTTACATGGGGCACAATAAGAAGGCGATCAAGCTGGGGCATGTGTTTCATCTTCAAGGCAAGGAGCATCGTGAGGCGAACGAGATCATCGCCANNATCGAGGAGATTCATACGAACGATGTGCTGCATGACGATCACGCGCTGGACAGCGTTCATCTGCGGCCGCTGACGTTTCCGACGCCGATGTATGGGCTGGCGATCACGCCGAAGGCGCGCGGGGATGAGACGAAGCTTTCGATGCAGTTGGCGAAGATCGCGGAGGAAGATCCGACGTTCCGGTGGATGACGGACCGGCAGACGCACGAGGTGGTCATCAATGGAATCGGGGAACTCCATCTGCGGCTGGTCTTGGAGAAGCTCGCGCAGCGCGGGCTTCATGTGGATACCAAGCCGCCGAAAATCGCGTATCGCGAGACGATTACGGCTATGGC
>PMAK01000063.1:12798-47017 GCA_003153655.1 Phycisphaerales bacterium | reverse complement strand
ACTTCTGGATGTTGCCCTTGTGGACGAGCGTGACCGACTCGCGCGCGTTCGCGGACGCGTACTGGATCGCCTTGCGCACGAGCCGCTCGGTGCCCTGCCGCGAGACTGGCTTGATCCCGATGCTCGACGTCTCCGGGAAGCGGATCTTCCGCACGCCCATCTCGTCCTGGAGGAAGTCGATCACCTTGCGGGCGCCGGCCGACTCCGCCTCCCATTCGATCCCCGCGTAGATGTCCTCGGTGTTCTCGCGGAAGATGACCATGTCCACCCGCTCGGGGTGGAGCACTGGCGAGGGCACCCCGGTGAACCAGCGCACCGGGCGCAGGCAGACGTAGAGGTCGAGGATCTGGCGCAGGGCCACGTTGAGGGACCGGATCCCACCGCCGATCGGCGTGGTGAGGGGTCCCTTGATGCCGATCAGGTGGTGACGGAAGGCGGCGACCGTCTCCTCCGGCAGCCACTCGCCCGTCTCGTCGAAGGCCTTCTGTCCCGCCAGCACCTCTTTCCAGGCGATGGAACGCCCGTGCTTGGCGGCGGCGGCGTCGAAAACGAGGCGCGACGCCGGCCAGATGTCGACGCCGGTGCCGTCGCCTTCGATGAAGGGGATGATGGGTTGATCCGGCACGTTCAATTTTCCGCCGGAAACAGAAATCGCCTGTCCTCGCGCCGGTGGCGTAATGTCCTTGAATTGAGCCATGATTATTGGGTTCCTGTTCTATGAAAAAAGTTAGGAACAGGAGGTTAGAGCAAGGTGTTCTAAAGGTCAAAAAAGGAAACGAAGCAGGAGCGGGAGAAACATCTCGTTTCTATATCCTGAGCCTGCATCGCGTGACATGGAATCATCACATCGTTATTCGCCTCTTTCTCTTCCATGGCATATCCTTACCCGGCTGTGTCCGAACCCATCATCGAGATATCCGGCGTCGATTTTGCCTACGGCGAGCGACTGGTGCTGAAACATATCAGCATGACCGTGGCGCGCGGGACCACCGTGGGTGTGATTGGCCCCAACGGCGGCGGCAAGACAACGCTGGTGAATCTTTTACTTGGGCTGCTGAAGCCTACGCGGGGGACGGTGAATATTTGTGGGATGCCGCCGCAGGTGGCGGTGCGACGAGGGGATGTTGTTGGGTCTCTGCCACAAACGCCGCGCACGCCCAGCGGATTTCCGATCAATGTTCGGCAGCTTGTGCGGCTTGGGCTTGTTGGGAAGCTCGGATTTTTGGGGAAGGAATCTGCGGATGATTTGAAGCATGTCGAATGGCTTTTGGAAAAGGTGGGGATCGAGGAATTGGCGGATGTGCCGATCGGATCGCTATCGGGCGGCGAGCTTCAGCGCGTGCATATCGCTCGGGCGCTCGCGGCCCGGCCGCATGTGCTGTTTCTGGATGAGCCGACGACTGGGATTGATCGGGCGGGGCAGGATCAGTTCATTCAATTTTTGGCTGATTTGAAGCAATCGCTGGCATTGACGGTGATCCTCGTCAGTCACGATCTGCGCACGGTGGCCGCGGTTTGTGATCGATTGGCGTGTTTGAATGTCACGCTGCATTACCATGACGTTCCCGGAAATATGCCGCAGGAATTGGCGCGGGAGATGTTTGGGGCGGATCTGCCGGAGCTTCGGGTGGAGAGAGCGGCGAGATGATTCTGCACGCGGCGGCAATCCTGGGCGATTCGAGCGCCGCATCGGACGCATTTCGCGCCGTTGCGGCATCAGCATCGGTGGGAATCGCGGGGGCGGTGCTTTCGGTTTTTGTGGTGCTTCGCCGCTGGGCTTATCTGGGGGATGGAATCGCGCATGCGGGATTTGGCGGGATAGGAACGGCTGTGCTGCTTTCTATCGCGTTTCCCGCTCTGAACAACGGGACGGCGATTTACTTGATCGCGACGGTCTTTTCACTCGCTACCGCGTTGGCGGTGGCATCCATCAGCCGGCGGCGAGCGGTCAGCGGGGATGCGGCGATTGGGATTTTCGTGGCGGCCACGCTTGCGTGGGGATTCATCGCGTTTGGGATTCACGCTCATCTTGGCCGCGGCGGGCCTGGCGGATGGGAGGATTATCTGCTGGGCAACATCAATGGAATATCCAGTGCCGCCACCGCGCTGGCTGTTGCTGTTTCCGCGGGGATTGTGATCACGGTGTTTGCGCTTCACAGGCAGATTATTTTGTATTGTTTCGATCCGACGCTGGCGGAGATAACGGGCGTGCCGGTTGGGTTCGTGCATTATCTGCTGATTCTGCTGGTGGCGCTAGTGATCATCATTGGGATGCGGCTTTCGGGGAATCTGCTGGTGCCGGCGCTGCTTGTTTTGCCGGGGGCGGCTGGATTGCGCGTGAGCCGATCGATGCGCGTGGTGATGGCTGTTGCCATTGTCGCCAGCGTGATCGCGACCGTGGCCGGATTGGTTGTTTCGCGGCGATGGGAATATATCTCTCCCGGCCCGGCGATGGTCAGCGTGCTATTTCTCGAGTTTCTCGTAGCCCACTTTGCCGGCGCGGGGTCCAAGTCGGGGCGGGATTAATGCCGATAGTGTTTCCGAGGTGTTTGCGATGCAAGAAGAAATAATCGCGACCGATACAAAGAAAACATCCACGCTTTGGTGGACGCTTCTGGCGCTACTGGTGATGGCGGTTGGGGCGGCCATGCGCCTGCGGTTTTATTTGTACAACCGGTCGATGTATCGCGATGAGGCGGCTCTTGCGCTGAACATTGTTCATCGCTCTTTTGGGGAGTTATTCAAGCCGTTGGATAACGATCAGGGCGCGCCTGTTGGCTTTCTGCTGCTGGAAAAAGTGGTGGTTACCTTATTGGGCAACCATGAATATGCGCTGAGATTGATGCCGCTGGTTGCGTCGATTCTGACGCTGCCGCTGCTTTATCTGCTTTGCCGGCAATTTTTGTCGCAGCCGTTCGCGGTGATTGCGCTGATCGTCGTTGCGATGGGGGAGAAGCAATATGACTATTCCGCGGATACGAAGCAGTATGCCGTTGATGTATTTGTGACGGTGGCGTTGCTTCTTCTGGCGATGTTGGCGATTGGGAATCCGCTGCATAATGCCGCGGGATCGCGGAAGGGATTGATTGCGCTGGCCATCGGCGGCGCGCTGGCGGTGTGGTTCTCTCATCCTTCTATTTTCGTGCTGGGCGCCATTGGCGTCATGGCGGTGATGGAATCGCGAAGCCGCACGCCACGACCTTCCGCTGTTGATCTGCTTGGAGTTGCGCTGATTTGGATTCTCAGTTTCGGAGCCAATTATCTGCTGGTTCTTCATCGCCTCAGCCATAGCCATTTCATGCAATCATTCTGGACCGAAGCAGACGCGTTTGCCCCCATTCCCAAATCGATCAAGGCTTTAGTTTGGTACAAGGAGACTTTCTTCGCGATATTTGAAAGCCCCTGCTCACTGGGATTTGTGGGCCTCTCCGCGCTCGTGTTTGTGCTGGGGGTGGGGTGGTTGTATCGGCAGCGAAAGTCGGCGGCCCTGGTGGTGCTGTTGCCGATCCTCTTCGCGCTGGCCGCTTCGATGGTGCACAAATATCCATTTAAAGAGCGGCTGATTCTGTTTATCTGCCCGCTGATCGCGATTTTCATCGGAGCGGGATTCGCGTATTTGTTTGAGGGGCAGCGTAGGGCCGTGGGGATTGTGGCGCTGCTGTTTCTGCTGATTACGCCGCTGAATAAGACGCGGGAATATATTCATCAGCCGTGGCTTCACAGCGATATGCGAAGCGTGGTGTCGCTGGTAGCGGCGAATCGTCAGCCGGGCGATGAGCTTTATGTGTATGAGTTTTGTTATTACCCCTACGAATATTATCGCGATCGATTTGGGATCGAGCAGATGCCGGCGATTCGCGCGCGGCAGGGTATCGACGGCGTTGAAGCGTATAAAAAAGAGTTTGCGGATTTGAAGGGGAAGCGCGTCTGGGTGATGTTTGAAGATGCGCCGGAACAGCCATTTGCACTGGCGGCGCTGGATGATCTGGGCAGGCGCGTTTTCGAGGCCAAGCCGTTTGATGAATATGTGGCGTGTTACGATCTGCGATGAAGGCAGATCTGCTCATCGCAAATCATATAAATCTGCGGTGCAGCCGTTGAATCTTTCGTGAACCAGGCGTTTTCCGCGTTGATCGAGAATGTGCTCGATCATTTGCCGATCTTTGACCGGGTCCATGGAAAAAATAACCCAGACCCGCGCCCGGCCCTGAACCTGCAGCAGGTCGCCCGCATATGTTTTCTCGCGGACGTCGAGATTCTTTTCATACGTGCCTGTGATTAATTGGTTGCTGGGCACACTGAGCGCGGGATCGGCCCGCAGATAATAATGCCCCAGCACATCCGATCCCCAGTGGAGATAAATTGAATCGCCCGGCTGCCAATGGTCTTTGACGTAATGAATCGCGGGCTTGGCGTCATATCTAACTTCCGGGTGGATGACATATTTTGCCTGGATGTAGAGGGGATAGAGGAAAATAATCGCACAGATCGCGAGCCAGCAACTGGCGCGACCGAGATTGCGCTGCCACCATTCATTTCCCATTGCAAACGCCAGCGGCAGCGCGATCAGCGGCGCGCAGAATAACGTGAGCCGTTCGGCGAATGGATATCGCTGCAGCGCCGAAGCGGCGAGTGCGAGGGCGATGGTCCAAATCAGGATTCCCATCATTCGTCGGGACTGACTCCAGATGATGCCAAGTCCGAGGATGAACATGCCGACGGTTACGCTTGCGATGACGCGAGCCGCCATCTGGGAATGGTGGCTCGGGAGGATGCCGAGCGGATAGTTAAACAGGCCGATGATTGTTTTTGGGTACCAGAGAAGGCTATGCAACGATTGCGGCAGGGGGCCGAAGGCGTCTTGATTGACCCAATATTGGTGCAGCGAATCACTGGCGACGTAGTAACGGGTGATCAAAAGATAATTTGCGGCGAAACTTGCGAGCCAGATGATTCCCATCACCGCATCGGCGCGTGCCAACTTATATTTGCCGAGATGTAGATGGGTGATGAACAGCGTCAGTCCGATTCCACCCAGCACGAAAAGCAGCGGATGCGAAAACCAGAGCAATATCGCGCCGACGATGGCCAGGATTGCAATCGCACTCACACTTTCGGCGGTCATTGCAAGCGCCAGAACCAGGGTCGCCCACAAAACATCGGTGGAATATTGCTTGGCTTCGGCGCAATAACGTACGAGCGGCTCGGCGAGGGCCATGATCGCGATAGCCATGACCGCGGTGGAGTTGCCGGCGATTCGCCGAATCGTCAGGAAAAACAGGGGTAAAACGATCGCCGCGGCGAGGAACGGAATGAGCCGCAGGACATGCTCGTCGTGCCCGAGAAGAACGACCGCGCATTTCTGGAGGATCAGGAAGCCAACGGGGGCGGCCTGGTCTCCCGTGTCGAGCGGCTGAAGCAGCTTCGCGAAACTCTTGGAGAAGATGTTATTCGCGAGCAGGGCGTCATCATGCATCAGCCCGCGATCTTCAAGATATCGGCGCAGCCGCAGGAGCGCGCCGATCAGCACGATTGTCCAGCCCAGAACCGGGCTGGCCAGGGCTTTCTGAAGCCAGGAGTCGCGAGGTGTTTTTTGAGAATCTGGCACGGTTGACACTGCGGAACGACAATAACCTAAAGCAAACGAAAATGAACAGAGGATCAGGGAAATGCCGGGTGCATTTTCTCCGATCCCCTGTTCATCTCGGGGCGAGGCAGTGGGTCGCGCTACGAGGTCGGCAGATCGGAGCCGGCTGTGAAGCCGTCCACGTTCACCGAGTACGTTGCGCCAAGGTTAACGTTTTCATACACATCGCCCTTCGGAATGCCGGTGGCTTCCCATTCGGCGGGCGTGAGCCAGCCCGCTTGCGAGCCGACATCGGACGATTCAAAGAAATATCCGCCCTGCGCGAACGATGCGACCGACGCCGGGATGGACCAGACATTGTCTTTGATCTCGGCGAAGCTGTTCATGTCGTTTTCGTCGGTCTTGATGAAGCCGGCGCCGGCTCCGGTCACGAACGAGGGATCGACGAAGAGGTTGTTGTCTATGTGAATGCCCTGGGCTTCGCCGTTGTTGATCGAGAGCAGGCCGCCCCATACGCCGGGCTCGGTCACGGTATTGTTCTGGATGTAAACATCCTGCACCTGCCAGTTGAAATTGCCCATGATCTCCTGGGCACTGATCGTGAAGCCGGCGTTGCCGCTGCCCTCGATCACATTATTTCTGGCCATAACGTGATGCACGCCGGGCGTCAGCAGGATGCTGCTGTTGAGCACCGTGTTCGAGTCGAACACGACATTGCTCATGGAGGCATTGGGATCAGCGGCGGGCGTTCCGAGCGGTCCGGCCTCGACCGGTCCGGTTGAAAGCGTATCGCCGTAAACGTAGATATCGCCGCCCGCCTGAATCGACACGACGTTTTTGACAATGTCACTCGTATCACCGCCGGCATCGGCGATGTTGGTGAGATTGTTGTCCGCGATCAGAACGTCTGTTGCTCCGCCGATGCGCAGAATCGCCTCGCCGACGGAGTTCGCGACGGTGTTGCCGAGGAAGACAATCTCGCTGCCCTGCGTCCAGGAGAAGTAAGCGTTGAGCGCCGTCGGATCGGGAGACGTGTTGTCCTGAACCAGGACATTCTCCGGGCCGGCGGCCATGTTCATGTCATCCAGGAGATTCAGGAACGTATTGCCCCGGATGGTGATGTCGTTTCCATTCGGGAAGAACGCGGAGGCGATGGCCTGCGAGTCCTCGTTATTCGTATATTTCGAATCGAAGGTGAGTCCTTGCACGACGAGGCCTTCGGTGGTGGCCGACATGCCGATCATGGCTGTCTGCGTGGCCGGCCCGGTGTACATCAGGATCGGCTGGGCGCCGGACCCATAGGACCCAATGTAAACGTGAGACATGCCGCCCACGTTGATGCCGTTGCCGCTTGGCATATCGAATGTATCACCATCGCGGAACAGAACGCGCGTGTTGCTGGTGAGCAACTGGCTCAGCCGCGCGAGGCTCTGAATGGGGGAACTTGCGGATGAGCCGTTGCTGGCGTCGTTACCGTTGGCGGCCACATAGATCGTCGGCCGGTTGTCCGGTGCGATGACGACCTGCTGCGTGGCGATGCCGACATGTCCGTCCGGCGTCGTGATCGTGAGCGTGATCGTATACGTTCCGGCATTGGCATACGCATGGGCGGCATTGAAGCCGACCAGACTGTTATACGCCGAGCCTGGATCGCCAAAATTCCAGACGATCGTGCTGCTGATGATGGTGCCATCGCCGAACGAGGAGTTGACGGCCTGCACATTCACGGATTCCTGCGGCAAGACCGTCGAGGGACTCGTGACAGTGATGACGGCATTCGGAGTCGACGTGCCGGGACTGCTTGGCGTCGTCGGGGTGGTCGGCGGTGTTGGAGTAACAGGAGGCGTTGGATTGACCGGCGGGGTCGGTGGAGTTGGATTGACCGGCGGTGTTGGAACGGTCGGCGGCGTCGGATTGCTCGGTGGCGTTGGAACAGTCGGAGGTGTCAGATTTGTAGGCGTGGTTGGTGTGCCGCTGCCGGAACCGGACGAACCGCTGCCGCTTGTTCCGCTGTTGGGAGCGCCGAATGTATTGGAGCTTCCGGCCTTAACCCAGGGCGTCGTTCCGTCAGGGCTGATAACTTCGACTGGCGTAGTGACGCCGGCGCCGACCGTAACGGTATCCGTCGCATCGCCGGTATAGATCACAACCGTCTGTACAGTTGAAAGTGGGGCGACTCTGCCGAAATTATTGGAGAATCCCAAAACACGATTGGAAGTGGCGGCGCGAACCAGGAAGGAATTGCTCTGGTTTGCATCGCCGATCAATTCGAGATTGCCGCCTGTAAGGACCACAGAGGAGAGGAGGCGGCGATCTTCGAGGACTTCCAGGCCATCACGTGACGATTTCGTGTTCTTGTACTTCTTCATGTGATTCGCATCGGGAAGCGCGGCGAACCACATCGGAGAGGATTAAGAAATACAGCCAATATTTACGGCATAGACGGTGTTAATAGCGGCGTTAGTGGCGCGACTGATCCATCTTTACGTCCGAAAATCATGGCCGACCCGCGCCGGGATTCAGCGGTGGATTTACTTGAGGTGAAATACAATATGTTCCTCACAGAGGCAAATGTCCTGGTGTTTTATGGGCAGAACCGGTCCTGAGCCATGCTCCGGCGTGTTATGATCCAAGGGGGGATACATCAAATCTTCAATGAGATGATGTAGCCATGAGCGGCGGATGGTGGGGCAGGAATCCGACGATTTTGGCCGCCATCAGTCGGCTGAAATCCGCTCGTCCGCTGACATTCACGTGGCTGATGTCGGAAAAATCGTCATCACTCAATGCGTCGCGAAAGTTCACCACGGCTGGAGTGTTATTGCCAAGCTGTCGCAGACTTGCCCGGAGCCGCTCCAGCGCAATCGGCGGCACGCGTTGGCGCAATTCGGAATATTCCGGCATCAGCATCACGACCACCGTTGCGCCACGGGCCTGCAATTCGCCGATCAGTTGAGTGAGGGTGCCGAGTTGCTGCCGGGCAATTGGCAAATCATACGTCGCGGGGTCAAACAGTTTTCGATTTCCATACGACACGAGTTGATCGTGAAACGTCGCGGCCGTTGCCCGCTCTGGCGCTTCAAGGTGAATCATCTCGCGCCAGGGATCGGTGGTGGGGTTCTCCATGCGAGCGCCCATCGCATGCACGATTTTTACCTTGGCGTTCAAGAGCACAGATTCACTCTCCAGGCTGACATCCTGCCGTCTCTGATAGAACCAGATATTGTCGCGAAGCGGCTTGAAAATGCCGCGGACGTCGCCGTGAATCAGGGCGTGGCCAAAGGTCACGCGTTCGCGCGCGTTTGCGGCGGCCACCTCGGCGGTCGGCTTGGCCTGATGGAATTCATTGATGCCGATGAAAACCAGATCCGGGCGTAATGTGCTGTCGCGAAGCGAAGCGGATTGGTCGGCGATGTCTTCCAGCGATGGCCCCGCTCCACATAGCCCGAGCAGGCGGCATTTATCGTCCGTCAATCGGGTCATCAACTGAAGATCGGACGCTTCGCGGAAGCTGGAAAGACCGAGGAGCGCGCAGAGATATTGGCCATGGGCGGCGTCGCTCGGATAGCGATATTCCGCGGCTGCAACACGCTGGGCAATGTCCTCGGTGAAACCGGCCCCTTCCATGTGATAGGGCAACCAATCGGGATAGGCGTGGGCCACGGTGAGCATCACCTGATTGATCGCGATCATCGCGATCAATAGCAGCAGGACGATGTGGGCAACGGGAAGAAGCCGCCGGATTGCTTGCATGGCCTTGGCCTTTTAGAACGCCTGATAGAAGAACGGATTATTCTGCTCAGCGAGGCAATACGCCAGCAGCAGTTGCAGCGCGATCAGCAGCAGCCGCAAATAGAATCCCCACCGCGTCATCCCTTCCACCGGAAATAGCAATTGACGAAGGATTTTCATATTGCACCTTTCTCAAAATCGATAGAAGAATGTTAGATGGGATATCGCCACCCATTCAAATGTCAGCGCCATGGCCGCTGCCTTGATGTACGGATTGGCCAGATAGGCTTTAACGCCCTTGGAGCCGAGCCGTTTGGTCAGGAAAACGCGATAATAGTTGACGATAACCAAGCCGCTTGCGTGCATGGCTCCCCAGACGAAGAAGTTCCAGGCGATCCCATGCCACATGCCGCATAGCAGGAATGCGACCACGAATCCGATGCTGGCGCACAGCAGGGGTTTCTTCCCGTCGGTGCGGCGAAGCAGGGCGATTTGGACGGGGAAGAAGAGATTGCGGCGAATCCAGAGCGACAGCGAGATGTGCCATCGCTCCCAGAAGGCGATCATATTGCGGGCGAAGTAGGGGCGGTTGAAGTTTTCGGGTGTGTGGACGCCGATCAGCTTGCCGATGCCGACGGCGATGTCGCTGTAGGCGCTGAAATCGAGATATAGCCAGATGAAGAACATCTGAGCTTCGAGAATCCAGTATGAGCCATGGATGGTGAAGTCGGTCAGGAAGAGTTTTTTGATCGCAAAGGCGAGGACGAATTTCTTGAACACGCCGTGGGCGATTCGCTGTGCGCCGGACATGGCGGCTTCGGCGTTTAGCGGGCGCGGCTCACCCGGCTGCATGACAAAATCGTCGTAGGATTGGATTGGTCCCGCCGCCACCATCTGGAATGGAATGAGGTAGTTGATCGTGGCGGCCAATTCCGGAGCGTCGTAGCGCTGCTCATACATCGCGCGATAGAGTTCGATGAGGCGAAGGGCGATATACGAATACCCCACCAATCGCAGAAGCGGATTGATCTGTCTGGTATCCAGAATGGTAAACCAGTCCGGCCGCTTGTGAATGACGAATACGGCGAGGGTGATCCCCATTGCCAGGGCAACCCAAATGCCTGGCCGAGGTGAAGATCGCACGAAGCGGGCGAGTAGCCACGCCACCACGCCGCCGGCCAGCACGCATGCCCCGAGCCGCCATCCCACTAGGAGGGTGATGAATCCCAGATTCAATAGCGCGTACGTCCAGGATCGATGCTGATTGCGCGTCCGCGGCGCGATGAATACAATCGCCACTGCCAGCGTCAGCCAGAACGGCCATTTGGCAAGATCGATGAGGTAGTCGCTCATGAGGCGTGTCGTCCGGCCGCCACGAATGTCTTCGCCGGCGCGATTTGCTCGAGATTCAATTCGTAGCCGGCCATGCCGCTATCTTTGGATTCGACGGGCCGGAAACCGAGGCGCGGGAAAAGATCCTTCACCAAAGCATTCTTCTTGGTCGGAATGTAATGGCCTAGCAGCCGCTCGTATCCGAGTGATTTGGCCCGTTCAACCAGGGCATTGAGAGAGAATTCCTCGGCGGTGCGCCCGATCACTCGGCAGCTCATCAGCCAGGTGTCGATGCGAAGCGTTCGCTTTGCGGCTCCGGGTTCGTTTACGCCCATGATGACCGCGACGAGGCCGTAGTCTCCAAATCGGTCGCTCATCCGAATGGTGGTGCTGACGGAATTCGGCTGTGAGAGGATTTGTTTGACGGCCTCGGGGGTATGCCTGCGTGTCGTCAAGTTGAATTGATTGGTCTTGCCGATGAGTTGAATCACGCGTGGGAAATCGTCATCGTCGATCGCCCGCACGTCGCCGATCATTTTCAGGGAGAGTTGATATTCTTCCACCGATGCAAAATTGGTTTTGATTTCGCGGCGCTGAGCCTCGGCGCGATATTGCTGGCTGCGCTCGCGATCCGCCGCCGTCAGCGAGACGGCTTCGAACCAGCGTCCGGCTTCGAGCGCGCGGATGTATTCCGAGGGGTCTTCCGGAACTTCCACCACCTCGACCTCGGGCAGCGATTGGCGGATATGCTCGCGCTCGGCCGGGTTGTCGTCGAAGAAGACGAAGCTGTCGAGTCCCAAAGCAAGAGTCATGGCGATGCGCTCGATGGCCATCGCTTTTGGATCCCAGCATGCCTCGAATGCTCCGAAATCTTCGAGGGTTAACTGCATGTCGGCGTTGGTGCGGAATGGCTCGCGGGCGTCTTCGGGATTATTTTTCGAACAGACAGCCAGCACGCATCCACGCTTTGCGAGGGATTTCACGTATTTCTGGAATGCGCGAAATGCCTCGCCGGCGGGGTTATCGCCGATCTCTACGCCGGCTGCGCCCGTTTCACCAACCACGCCGCCCCAGAGCGTGTTGTCGAGATCGAGGACGAGCACTTTTTTGGGGCCGGTGATCAGCGCGCGGATGCCGGCGAAGATTTCGTGAGCGAGCCGCGCGGTTCCTTCGTCGCTGAAAGGCTGCTTGGTCCAGTAGTATCGGCGCGGATCGTAAAATCGCTCTCGCCCGACGTTGCCGGAGACCTGCTGCAGATCGATGAAGAACGCGGTGGGGGGGAGTTGCTCGCGCATGGCCTGATCGACGCGGCGAATCAGATCGACCGAGCCAGGGTCTTTGCCCGACAGATGGCAGCCGAGCGCGCCGGGGGAGACCCAGTCAAATCCGATCTGGATCAGGCGTGCGCCGAGGTCTTTGGTGACGATCTCCCATGCTTGTTTCCAGAATGAGAGTTCATCATCGATTCGCTGCTGTGTCGATCCACCCTCATCGCTCAATATGCGGCGGTTCCATGGCAGGAGAACGACGACATCCGGTTTTTGTCCGGCAGCCTTGGCGGCGAGCAATTCCTGCATCACGTTATCGTATTGACCCTCGCGCACGCGAAGGGCGGTTCCACCGGCCCAGCCGGATGCTGTCAGGCAAGAGCTGAGCCATGTGCCGGTGCATTGGGCAAGGAGCAGCACCTCAACGCGTTTCTCATCGCGTGAATCCAGCAGCTTGGTGATGCGGCGTCCGGCCATTTCAATTCCCTGCGCCGACAGCCAGCCACGGCGCAGGCCGTCTCGCAGAACAGCGAGGGCATCGTCGGTCCGGCCCGCGCGCTGATGGGCGCGCGATTCCTCCAGAATCTGCTCTTCGGTCTTGCGAGATTGGTCAATGGCCTGAACTGTCATGGGTTTTCTTGGCCTGAACGTATTCAATGATCACGCCGCGCGAGAAAACCGGCGGCAGAAAGTTAATGAGCAAAGCGCCAGCATCGACCGGCGCCGATTCCAGCAGGCGAACTCCGTCCGCCGCCAGCGCCGCGGACGTTGCATTCAGATCATCAACCTCGATGGCGATGTGATGCAGGCCGCCGAAGCCCTTGTTGAATTTCGCGAGTTTTCCGCCGCGGGGGATGATGAATTCGATTACGCCGGCGGCTCCTTCGCTGAAGACGCAATCGGCTTCATACTCCGCGACGTATTGCCGGCGGCCGGGCGTTACGCCGCAGATTCGGCATAGGTCTGTCAGCTGCGCTTCATCGGGAACAATGATGCCGACGTGATGTAGCTTGCCGTGAAACATGGTTCGGGGCTTGATGGACTCGGCTAGCGCTTGCCCGCCTGGCGGGCTTCAATGATCGCCACCATGTCGCCGACATTGTTCATCGAAGCAATTTGAGTGGCAGTGAACCGGATGCCAAAGGTCTTTTCGACATGTAGCGTCAGTGAAACGTGCATGACCGAGTCCCACCCCTCGATGTCCGCCGCCGTCGTCTGCGGCGTTATCACCAGGCTGTCGTCGTCAAAGACGTTCCTGAAAACGGCTGTTACTTTGTCGAGGGTCTCCTGCATATCGGTGGCTACTCCATTAGCTTCGTGCGCCAATGACGGCGACGTTACGATTCGCCCGAAGTATACGGAGCGCAATCGGCAGGTGCAAGGCGAGTTTAGGCTCGATTGCTCCTCCGCACCAAAGCTGCCGAAACGCGATGGCCGGCATTTTTCGGTCCTCGAAAAAATAAAAAAGCAGGAGCCGCGATAACGGCTCCTGCTGGGGTTCATTTTCAAAAACAATTCGCCGCGACTTAGTTCTTGGGCAAATCTGATCCGGCGGTGAAGCCGTCGATCGAGGTTGAAAACGTGCTGCCGAGCGTGACGTTCTCATACACGTCGCCGGTGGGGATGCCGGTTGCTTCCCATTCAGCGGGCGTGAGCCATCCGGCCTGCGAACTGACATCCGACGAGACGAAGAAGTATCCGCCCTGTGCGAACTTCGCCACGGAAGACGGAACCGACCAGACATTGTCGCTGATCTCGGCAAAGCTGTTCATGTCATTTTCGTCAACCTTGATGAACCCAGCGCCCGCGCCGGTGGCGTACGCCGGATCGACGAAGAGGTTGTTGTCCACATGGATGCCCTGTGCTTCGCCGTCGTTGATGGAGAGGAGGCCACCCCAAACGCTCGGCTCGGTGACGGTGTTGTGCTCGATGTAAACATCCTGCACCTGCCAGTCGAACGCGCCCGAGATTTCCTGGGCGCTGATGGTGATTCCCGCATCGCCGTCGGCTTCGATCACGTTGTTCCTGGCCATGACCTGAGCCACGCCTGGCGTCAGCAGGATGCTGCTGTTGATGACGGTGTTGGAGTCGAACACGACGTCGCTCATCGCGGCATTGGGATCAGCGGCGGGCGTGCCGAGGGGTCCCGCCTCAACCGGGCCGGTGGAAAGGATGTTGCCGTAAACATAAACATAGCCGCCCGCCTGAATCGACAGGACATTCTTGGGAATCCCGTTGCCAACGGAGTTGGGGAGATTGGTTAAATTGTTGTCGGCGATCAGGAGATTCGTGGCGCCGCCGACGCGCACGATCGCCTCGCCGAAGGAGGCCGCGACCGTGTTGCCCAGGACGACGATGTCGTTGCCCTGTATCCACGCGAAATAGGCGTTCAGGTCCGTCGGGGACGGAGACTGATTGTTCTGGACCAGCACGTTGTTCGGCTGGCCTGACATATCGAAGTCGTCCAGAACATTGAGGAACGTATTGTCGCGAATGACAATGTTGTTCCCTGTCAGCACAAATCCCGAATGGATCGCCTGCGAATCGAAATTATTCTGGTAAATCGAATCGAAGGTAAGCCCGGTAACTGAAACGTTGCTTGCTCCGATATTGATGATTCCGCCGAATACGCCCGTCGGGCCGTCGTACATCAGGATCGGCTGCGCGCCCGAGCCATAGCTGCCGATCTCGACGTTGGTGATATTGCTGACGCCGAGTCCGGTTTGCACATCATACGTTCCGCCATCCTCAAACAGGACGCGTTCGTTGCTGGTCAAGATATTGTTAAGGTGAGCAATCGACTGGATCGGTGAATTCTGGCTGGTGCCGCTGTTGCTGTCGTTGCCATTCGGCGAGACGTAAATGGTCGTCAGCGAACTGTTCGACAAAACGGTGACTTCGGCCGTGGCCGTGGACGTCTGTCCGTTAACGTCGGTCAGGCTGAGCGTGATCGTGTACGTTCCCGGAGTGTCATAGGCATGGGCGGCGTTGAAGCCGACCAGTGTGTTGTACTGGCTTCCGGTATTGCCGAAATTCCAGTTGTAAGTAGCCTGGACCTGACTGCCGGCCCCGAGCGTGGAGGCAAGCCCGTTCACCTGGACGCCGAGACCCTGATAAAAAGACTGAGACGTTGTGAAAGTAATCTCCGCATGGGTTCCATCCGAGGTCGAACCCTTGCTGCCCGCTGGCGGCGTTGAAGGCGTGGTGCCGGTGCCGCTTGAGCTTGTGGGACTTGGATTCGTCGGAGCAGGGCTGGATGGACCCGAGCCTGACGAAGTGGAACTGGATGATCCTGTACTGGAGGAACCGGTGCTGGACGAACCGGTGCTGGAGGATCCCGTCTTGGAGGAACCGGTGCTCGAAGAGCTCGATCCGGTTGAGGTTGAACCGGTCGAACTGGTGCCGGTCGTTCCAGTGCTGGTGCCGGTCGATTTGGTTGTGCCCGTGCTGGAAGAGCCCGTGNNCGGTGCTCGACGAGCCGGTGTTGGAGCTCGTGTTGGAGCTGCCGCTCGATGGAGTGGAGGTTCCCGTTGAGACTGTCGGGGCTGCGGGGGTTGTAGCGGTTGGGGCCGCGCCGTGGCCTTCGGTCAGGCTCTCTTCGACCTTGATTTGCGAATCGACCTTGATGCTGTCGGCGCGCGAACCGGCGTTAATTATCAGGGCATTCACCTTTGACGTGTTAAACGTCGCGCTTACGCCGTCAACCGTCGCGACCATTGAGTTGCCGCTGTTCGTCAGGGCCACAGTGATGGTATTGGTCTCGCCGGTGGTGCCGGTGCATGTGAGGACGCCGCCAATAATGCTGGGGGTCACTGTCAACATGAGCCGCGATTCGAGCGCTTCCAATCCCTTGAAGGGAGAAGCGGGGCTATATGAGCGCCGGCGGCGTTTTTTCGATGTCTGGTCTAGCGCGGTCTCCGTGGAAATTTGCTTCGACGCAGAGACGCGGAAACCCCGGGTACGATTTACTCGTGCCATCATTCTCCCTTTGCCAGAGAAAAGCGAATTGGAAACTCGGGAATAGCCGAATCAGCCCGATTGTTCTCCCGAAACAACTTAAGCTATCCAAATATTGGAATGCAGAATTGATCGCAAGCCCAAAAACGGCGAAAAATAAGAAATTTTTCACGCGTGCGAAGTCGATATTCACACGGTAAAGTGCGGCGAAACGTATTGGAGACGCACATGGTTGAGATTCAAATCGTCTATGAAGGCAAGCTGAGATGCAGCGCGACCCACATTGATTCCGGCGCGAAACTTTTGACCGATGCACCCAAAGATAACATGGGTAAAGGCGAGTCATTTTCGCCGACGGACCTCGTCGCAACCGCACTGGGCACGTGCATGCTGACCACAATGGGCATCGTCGCGCAGCGAATGGAGATCGATCTTAAGGGAGCGCGCGTCGTCATCACCAAGGAGATGGTGGCAACTCCGTCTCGCCGCATCAGCCGGCTCGCGACGACGATCCATGTTCCAGCAAAACTAGCAGCCGAGCAGCGGCAACAGCTCGAGAACGCCGCCATGGCTTGCCCGGTGAAAAAGAGCCTTCACCCGGATGTTCAGGCGCCGGTTGTGTTCAATTGGGGCTGATTTGCCGCGGGCGTTTCGCTTCGATCGCCTCGTTCCGCACATGCACCGCCAGATAGACCGCTAGAGCGATATTGATCAGCATGGCGAATGCCTTGAGCCATGTCGGGCGATGAACGATCTCGTACATTTCAATGGGGATCAGCCCCGAGGTTGTGATCACGGTCATCCACTCGGCCCAGTGCAGTAGCAGCAGGAGTCCGATTCCCTCCACGAGAAACATCGCCGCGTAAGCCAGCAAGACAG
Organism: Phycisphaerales bacterium; assembly: GCA_003153655.1. Lineage (GTDB taxonomy): Bacteria > Planctomycetota > Phycisphaerae > Tepidisphaerales > Tepidisphaeraceae > PALSA-1353. The sequence continues at coordinate 30,262 of PMAK01000063.1, read as the reverse complement.
CGCCGGCAGCCATAAGCTGACGCCGAGTTACCGTCAGCACTTTTTCAAGCAGGCGTTCGAGCAGCTTATTTCCCGGCGCGATGTGAAACCGATGCGCCCAGGCGAGAACCACGTCGCCGATATCTCTGTGCATCAGGTTGAAGACGGAGATCGCCGCGGCAATCAGGAAGATGGCCTTGACGAGCTTGAATAATCCAATCGCGCGCACGAGTCCGGCCCCGCGCGGGTGTTTGGGCAAGCTAAAGGCGGCGTCATTGGTCATCTTCTGCCAACTCAAAAACCAAGTTTCAGGTGAACACGAGGAATAATGTGTAAAAACCGCCGCGGATGCAAAGTTCCGGCGCAATAAACTTTGCCCGCGTTGTGGCCGCTGTTATGCTCGATCTTTCCAGTTGAAGGTCCTGGCGATGATCCACAATATTGAGCGCGACCTGTTCGCAAAGCTCCTGCCGCGCGAGGGGACTGTTGTAAATGTCGGCGACGCTGGCGCGGNNGGCGGCCTGATGATCCGTGACGTGAAGGCTCCGCTCGATCTCGACGAATTTTCCGCCCGCGAACGTATTCGCCGATTCAGCCTGCTGAACCTGGACATCCAGGGCGAGGAATTGAAGTCACTTCGCTCGGCCACCCAACTCCTCCGGCGAGAGCAAATCGATCTGATCCGATTCACCCACGGCCCCGGCTTCGGCGCGGCGGGCACCAATCTCTATGAGCTTTTCGCGTTTTTGGTCCCATTTCGATATCGGCTATTCAAAATTCTTCCAGGCAAACTGGAGGAGAAGCGAGAAATCCTCCCATCCGACGAATCCCAGCCGCCGTCGGCGTTCCTCGCCGTAGCGCCGCGGCTGGCCTCCGGAACGATCGGCGTCACATCGATTCTCGATATCCCGCAACTCTTTGCCGCCGGCGGAATCATCCCGCGCGGGGTCATTCACGTCGGAGCCCATCTGGGCGAAGAACGGGAGCTCTATCGAAAGATCGGATTCCAAAAAGTCATCTTTATCGAGGCCAACCCGGAGTTGGCCGGTCGTCTGAAAACTAATATGGCCGGCGATCCCGCGGTGCAGGTCATTAACTGTGCCATCAGTGATCTTGATGGCGCCACAACGCTTCACGTCACTTCAATGGACCAGAGCAGTTCGATCCTTCCGCTGAAGCGGCATCGTGATTATTACCCGATGATCGAGGAGACCAGCCGCGTGGAAGTGATGTCGAGGCGGCTCGAAACGTTGCTGATGGAATTGAAGCAGTCGCCGGCGGATTTCAATTTCCTGCACCTGGATATTCAGGGGGCCGAACTCCGCGCGCTTCGCGGTGCGGCCGGTTTGCTGAAGCATTTCGATGCGATCGTCAGCGAAGTCAATTTCGAGGAATTGTATGAGGGCTGCGGCCTGATCGAAGAGTTGGACGATCTGCTCGAATCCCACAACTTCCACCGGCGCGCGCTCGCGTGTCCGTATCATCCGTCGTGGGGAGATGCGTTTTACGTCCGGGCAGGCGCGGGCTCGCGATCCAGGACGCAGCACGTGCTGAGCATGTCCTCACTGGGAGTCAACGGCCGATTTGCCAATCAGATTTTTCAATACGCCTTCCTTTGCATTTTGGCGAATCATCACGGCATGGTTGTTCAGACCCCGCCGTGGATTGGTCAAAAGCTATTCGGCCATGCGGATGCCGCGCCGACGGCTGGTCTGCCGCAATGCGCCGAAGGACGCGATTTGGTGGAAGGCGTTTTCCCTGCCGCGCTGTTCGATGCCGCGACCGGCAATCTCGATCTCTGGGGATACTTTCAATACGACACCGCACATTATGCTCCATATCGCGACTTCTTCCGCTCGCTCTTCCAGCCGGCGCCGATGGTTGAAGAACCGTTACGTCGGGCCGTTGAGCGGCTCCGAGCGGACGGCCGGACCGTCGTCGGTTTGCATCTCCGGCGCGGTGACTATGGATACCGCCAATTCTTCATCGCTCCGAACGCCTGGTATCTCGATCTTCTCCGCCGGATCTGGCCCACGCTGACCCATCCCGTGCTTTTCATTGCTTCCGACGAGCCGGAAAAAGTTCTTCCGGACTTCAAGGATTTCAATCCCGTTACGTCAGCAGACTTTGGTTTGGCTTTGCCGGATGCGCCGTTCTATCCCGATTTTTATCTGATGACGCAATGCGATGTCCTCTGCATTGCAAACAGTTCATTTTCATTCGCCGCTGCGATGCTCAACGAGCGGGCGTCGGCGTTTTATCGACCTCATCAGGGACTGAATCGGCTGTTGCCTTTCGATCCGTGGAACAGCCCGCCGCTTTTGAACTGCGAGCTTCGTTTGCCGCTCTCGACGACATTGTCCGGGTCTGCTCCGAAGCTTCCGCAGCAGGATGCTGTTCGCGCCGCGGCAGCCAGGTTCTCCGCGAGCACTCTTGATGCTCCCGCATCGCAAACACTCCAGGACTTCCGCCGCGTTCTGGCCGAACATTTCATCAACTCGCCGCTTGAGCAACTTCAACCAAGCTATGTCTCCGCAGCAGCAACGCTGGGCAGCGCCATCCTCGCGCTATCTGATTTGCCGACGATCTCTCGTGACATGCCGTTTGTTCAAACCCTCCTGGATGGTTTGGGTGCGGAGGCGACCATCGACCCCCGCCGCTTGCTTGCGATCACGCTCTATCGCCGGGCTTGCGATCTTCCGTTGCCGGCGTCGATCGATTTCGTGCCGGCCTGGTTTCAGGAGATCTATTTTCAATACGTGTTCATCCAGCCGCAGGTGTTTGGTCAAATCGGCGATGTTGACCGGTATTACCAGTTCCTCAAGCGATGGGTGGATTATCTACGCGAAGGCTTATCCGCGCCTGTGAACGATCAAACGAATCGGCTCCGCTCGGCCGTCGCCCAGTTCGCTCAATTCAATAATTTCGTTCCCCTCTATTTCTGCTCGGAAAACTTGAAGACGATTCTTTCCGACAGGGCGGACCTGATCNNTCCGCCCAGGCCGGCTGATCGGCAGAGGATCCGCGTCGGCATTCTTGCCAAAGCATTTTCGCCCGGCACCGAAACGTTTCACACGCTGCCCCATTACGAGCACCTTGACCGCGCCCGGATCGAAGTCATCCTTTTCACATTACTGACCGACAACAATCCGCTGGAGCAATATTGCCGTGGAAGGGCTGATCGGATGGTTCACCTGACCGGAGACCTCGCGCAGCAGGTCGCCGCTCTTCGGGCCGAAGATCTGGATGTTCTTGTCGTCGGTTCAAACGTCACGGCCCAGACGACCGATGTCGCGCTGCTCGCGATGCATCGCGTGGCCCGCGCGCAGATGACGCTTTTCTCCTCTCCGGCCACCAGCGGAATTCGGAATATCGATTTCTTCGTGTCGGGAAAATGGAGCGAGCGTGATGACGCTCAGGATCAGTATCGCGAGCAGTTGATCCGCCTGGATGGCGCCGGCTTTTGTTTCAGCTACGACGCGCTGCAAGCACAGGCGGTGGGGCGTCCAACGCGACAAAACGGCAACATTCCCGAAGATGCGGTGGTCTTCGCCTCCGGCGCCAACTTCTTCAAGATCATCCCGGAATTAATTGAGTGCTGGAAGAAAATACTGGCCGCCGTCCCCAATTCGATATTGCTGCTCTATCCGTTCGGCGCTGCGTGGGCCAGCAGCTATTCGCAGGCGCCCTTGATCGAACAGCTCAACAAAGCATTTGCCCGCGAGGGCCGTGAGAATCGCCGCCTGATCATCATGAAGGCTCTGCCGAATCGCGCGACCGTAAAAGAGGTTTTGAAACTCGTTGATGTTTATCTCGATTCGATCCGGCACGCGGGCGGCCACTCCCTGATCGACCCGCTCGAAGTGGGACTGCCTCCAGTCACCATTGAAGGCGAATTTCTCCGCAGCCGACACGGCGCGGCAATCCTTCGTTCGATACAAGCCGCGGATCTGATCGCAGTTGATGAAGCGGATTATATTCGCCGCGCGATCGAACTCGGGAATGACGCGGCCCTCCGCCGGAAATGGCGGGAGCACATCAATACCGCGATGAAAGCCGGCGCCCCGTTCCTCGATTCACGCGCCTTCGGAGCGCAAATGACCGAGATCTATCCTCGCTTGCTGGAACGGCGTCTATCAGCTTTCGCGTGAGCTTCTCAATTCCAAAGCCAAAATTTTAACCGCAGAGCGCGCAGAGACAGACGCAGAGAAGCCTTCTGCGCTTTCTCTGCGTTCTCCGTGAACTCTGCGGTTAAATATCTGGTTGAAGTAGATAAGGTGCCAAGATCAGGAAATTCGCCCGGGAATCAGCGGCGATTCGATTACCGCAGCCGCCCGTTCATCGCGTGACGTGCATCCTCGTAAACGCCAACGCAGGATCGCGCCGCATCGGCCCAATTCAGCCGGCGAACTTCAAAGCTGCCATGCTCTCGCAATGTTGTCGCCAGCGGCGGATGCCGCAAAACCGCGATGATCTTGTTGGCCATCTCGTTGATGTCCCAGAAATCGACCTTCAGCGCGTGCGTCAGAACTTCGGACACGCCCGACTGCTTGGAAATAATGACGGGCACATCGTGGCTCATCGCTTCCAGCGGCGCGATTCCAAAGGGCTCGGAAACGCTCGGCATGACATACAGGTCGGCCATCTTGAAAACTTTTTCCACGTCGCCGCCGCGCAGAAATCCGGTGAACAAAACCTTGTGCCCGATTCCCATGCCCGCGGCCATCTCAATCGTTCGCCGAATCATGTCCCCGGACCCGGCCATCACGAACTTCACATTGTCCATGACCTCGAGAACCTTCTTCGCAGCGGCAAGGAAATATTCCGGCCCCTTCTGCATGGTGATTCGGCCCAGGAACAGGACGATCTTTTCGTCCTTGTGAATGTTGTACTTTTCGATGTCGCCGTTGCCGTTCGATTCGATGGCGTTGTAGACGACCTCGACTTTGGACGGATCGATTCCGTAATGGTGCGTGATGAGGTTCTTTGTGAGATAGCTGACGGCGATGATCTTCATCGCGCTGTGCATCCCACGGCGCTCGATGTCGTAAATGCGCTGATCCACATGCACGCCAGACCGATCAAATTCCGTGCTGTGAACGTGAACGACCAGCGGAACGCCCTTGAGCCCGGCGACAGCCATCCCGGCGGGAAATGTCATCCAGTCATGGGCATGAACGACATCAATCGTCTCCGCGCGCGCGATTTCCGCCGCCAGCGCGGCATAGCGCGAGATTTCGGAGAACATGTCGCCGGTATAGGGCGAATTGCTCGCAGTCGCGCCGGCGCCGATAAAGCTGGGAACTGCCCCAGAAGGACGAGGCGGCGGGGCAACAGGCGGCGGTGGGATTTTGAACGAGGTAACGGTTTGCGAGCGAGTGTGTGATTCTTCGATTTCACGCTGGGAGGCGTATTTCGCTGGCGTCTGGTATGGATCGCCCAACTGCGCATCAACCGTGCGGAAGGTTACGTGATCAAATTCATCGAGCCGAAACTCAGTGCTGGGCGAGGCCAAGGGTGAGCCAACCCGCGGGCTGAGGAGGCGCACATGCGTTGAAAAGGGTGTGGAAACGGGTCGCGGCAGCACGAACATAATGTCCGTACCGAGGCCGCTCATCGCTTTGGTGAGGCAGTAGCAGGCGGTTCCCAGCCCACCACTGATGAAAGGCGGAAACTCCCACCCGAGCATGAAAACACGCATAACTCTAGACCACTTTCAGTGTAAATCATCTTAATTATCGCTGCAACATAGAGTTGCGGCGTTAATTCGGCCCATTCCCAGTCTTTCCGTGTAAACGTAAAAAGCTGGGCGTCCTAGCGCTGACCCGACCAACCGCTAAGACTGACCGCAGTTTTTGGCAATCGATTCGCGTCGGTTATTCCGAACGAAACGAATCTAATACATCTATCGGATATAAGATGTCAATGAGCGAGTTCAACCAGCCCATTTTGTATATTCCTAACCAACTGCCCAATCTTACAACGATCGGAGCCGTCTGTCTTGCCAAATCCGCAAATCCGATACCGTCAGCATGACCGGCATAAAAGAACGTTGCAAGAATAATCAACAAAGATGCCAGCCCATGTACTCAGCCGGAAGAATATAAGCCCTGAAATTATTGGACAACGGACAAAAGACGCAGCGCGCCCATTTCGCGCGTCCGATCAATGCACAAAGAAATAGCCGCGGGCTGCGCAACATTTGAGCAGTCGATTGCAACCATCATGGGCGATGGGTAAGGTGCAAATATGACCGCGTCTCAGGTGCCCGCGATTTTTTCACCGCGATTGCCCCTGATATCCGTCGGTCTATACGGCCGTCTTTTGGCCCTCGCGATCGGCCTGACCTGCCTCTATGTGCTGGTTACCGCCGCACGGCTGACCCCCAACCCCACCGGAATGGGCACTCATACCCAATTGGGGCTGGACCAATGCCAATTCGCCCTGCGAACCGGCCTGCCATGCCCAAGCTGTGGCATGACCACGTCGTTCGCCTGGCTCGCACGCGGAAATCTTCTGGCCAGCATCTATGTTCAGCCAATGGGTGCTTTGCTCGGCCTACTCACCATCCTGGCGACGTGGGCCTGCTTTTATATTGCAGCCACCGGCCGGGCCGTATACCGTTTGCTCGCGCTGGGCCCCAGCAGGTATTATGTCCCAGGGCTTTTGGCTTGGGCGATCATCGCCTGGGGGTGGAAGATTTTCATCCACCTGCACGGGATCGATGGCTGGCGCGGATAACACACGGCCCGGCGGTTCACGAGGATTCAAAATATGTATTCTGATCGGTCGCGAAGCGCGGGATCGATTCTGATAGCGCTGATGGGACTCGTCCTCCTGGCATGCGCTGGCTGCGAAACCGTCGGCGCCGTCGCGTCAAAAGTCGCCGGCGACGACGACGTCCCCGCCTCTTATGCCGGACTCAAAGGCCAAACCGTCGGTGTTCTCGTCTGGGCCGACGCCGGCATCGTGATCGACCATCCCAGAATCTTCGCTGACATCGCCGACAGCCTGCAGAACAAGTTGCAACAGGCAAAGGATGCCGACGTTACAGAATTGAAGGGCACAAAATTTCTGGCCAACAATAAAGTCCTGCGATTCCAGGATGCGCATCCGGAATCACAAGCCGATTCCGCGGAACAGATCGCCCTGAAGCTGCCGCTGACCCGGCTCATCTATGTCGAGGTGGGCAGCCTTTCCATTCACCCCAATAACTCGCTGGATCTCTCCCGGGGCGAAGCCCTCGCAAATGTCAAAGTCGTCGAAGTCGCCAATGGCAAGGCAAGATCGGTCTACGAAAACGACAACATCCGCGGCGTCTATCCGCCCAACTCGCCCCCCGAAGGCATGCCCGGCCTTGACGATGACACGGTCTATCACAAATCCGTCGATGCGCTGACCACCGAACTGGCAAAACTCTTCATCACGCATCCGGAGGATACCGAAACTCATCCGCAGGATACCCCACTACAATGACGTATATATTCAAGCGTTGCGCGATGGTGGTATTGGTCGTCTCGATCTCCCTCGCCGCCGGCTGCGAATTGGCTGGAGTCGCGGTGGATCGAGCCTCGGGCGGAACAACCATCAAGGCAAAATATGTTCCTGTCCCCAAGGATTCGTTGCTCGTGCTGGTTGAAAGCTACGGGCTGGCCCTGGATGCGGGAATTGAAGCTGAGCACCTGACGCTATCTCTGAGCCAGTCGCTCACGGATAATAAGGTTGCGCCGGTATTGAATGATCAGAGGCTGGAGCGGCTGAAAGACGCCGACCCGCGCGAATATCACAAAATGACCATCGCCGACATCGGCCGAAGACTCGGCGCCAAGCAAGTCTTATACGTAAACATCGCGCGAGCAGAGATCGTGCGCCCGGCCGGCAGCGGGCAGGTCCGCGGCCACATGGAAGCTACGGTGAAGATCGTCGATTCCGCCACCGCCGAAACGCGCTGGCCCACCGATTCATCCAGCGAGATCGTGCAGATCACGACAAATTGGATTCCCGACAACGCCAACAAAACCGAAAGCGATGTACGGGGCCAGATGGCTGACCAGATGGCCGAAGACATCGGCAAGCTATTCCACGATTACCATCCGGATGAAGAGCCGATGCCGAAGGTGAATGTGGATGAGCATTGATTTAGCTCGCCGGCGGCGCAACTCCACCGTCTTGCCGGTGTGGCCGAGGCTCCCCAGCATACAAATCCAAATAAAAATACATCAGGTCTTTTCCACTCCCGTGCCGCGTTCGTGCGTGGCTGAATGCGAATTTCCGAAACATCTCAACAGCCGGCTCGCGCTCGGTGAATGATTCCATCGCCACCTTCAGATACTGATTCTCCCGGCAGAATTTGATCGCCGTTTCCAGCAGTGCCGAGCCAATGCCCCGGCGGCGATGATCCTGCGCGACGCGCAGGCGGCGAATTTGGCCGACGCCTTCTTCGTGGTGTTGCACGCCGATCATGCCGACGACTTTTCCCTGCTGATTTTCCGCGACCCAGAAATGATTGCCCGATGTGTGCATATAAACGGCTTCGATGTCGTCGATGTCGAGGCCTGTATCGTTTTCGGCGAGCTTGCCGCCGAGAAGGCCTTCGATGTAGAGTTTTCGGGAAGCCGGTAGATCTTCCGCGTGGAAACTGCGGATGGTCCATGGACGCGTAGCATCAGGCATCTTTGGATTGTAGCACTGGGGAAAGACAACCGCGAAGACGCCAAGGCCCCGATATATCGGGACAGGTCGCCAAGACAGACGCGAAGAAAACCAGTATTCCGTTAACCGTTACCGGAGACTTGAATGCGTTTTCATAAATTTGAGAACTTCTCAATCCTCAATCTCGCATTCAGCCTAATTCTGCTCGTCGTCTCAACGCCGCTCCGCGCTGATGCTCCGTCCGCATCCCGGCCGGCGCCGAATCCTCAATTGCCGACTCTTTTCATTGTTGGCGATTCGACGGTGAAGAATCGGTTGCCGCTGGTTGGGTGGGGCGATCCGATTGCGGATTTTTTCGATTTGGGCCGGATTAATGTTGAGAATCATGCCATGGCCGGGCGAAGCAGCCGTACGTTTATTGCGGAAGGGCGATGGGAAACGGTTCGTTCTAAATTAAAGAAGGGGGATTTCGTCCTCATTCAGTTTGGGCACAACGATTCGAAAATGAAGCTCAGCATGGATCGTTATTCGCTTCCGGGTTTAGGGGAGGAGACTGAAGACGCTGTCGATTCCAAGACGCACGAAAAGATCGTGATCCATACGTTCGGCTTTTACATGAAAAGGATGATCGCCGAAACGCTTGCCGCGGGTGCGATGCCTGTGGTGCTCTCGCCCGTTCCCAGATGCAAATGGGCTGACGGAAAAATAGTGCGCGGCGAAGAAAATCACGCCGCTTGGGACGCCGAGATCGCCAAGGCCGCGGACGTTTCCTACATCGATCTCAACGCGATTATCGCAAATGTCTATGACCCCATCGGAAAGGCCAAGATTAAGGCCCTCTACTTCCCGGGCGACAATACGCACAACAATCTGGCCGGCGCCCGATTAAACGCCGCCTGCGTTGTGCGAGGATTATTGGATTTGCCCAAACCGTCGGCCGCGGAATTTCTTCGCGATGACGCGGATCGCACATCGCAGGAAGAGATTTCGTCTGCCGCGACCGAGGCGGAAAAGCTTATTCTTCCCCCCACGACTCAGCCAACGACTAAATCGTAACCACCAGATGTCGAACGACATCGCGGCTTAGATCAATGAGTGCGACGGTTTTTTTCGCCGCGCGATGCAGGGCGCCTGGATTGACGATGCGGAGCCTGCCGCTGCGCTGGTCGGACGGAATATGTGAGTGTCCCAGCAATAGATAGTCGTATCCGGCGTCTTCAGCCATGGCTTTACGCATGAGTTTTGGACTATCACCATGCGTGACGGCGATCCGTTTTCCGCCAAATTCAAGTTCGACAAAATCGCCGCCGTGTTGCAGGCCGATCTCGTTTGCATATCGATCCAGCGACGCGCGGTCGTAATCGTTATTGCCCCAGACAAACGCGCAGCGAGTTCCCGCAAGCAGATCAAGGATGCTCTCGCCACCCACGTCGCCGCAATGGATCAGGAATTGAGCGCCGGCCGCGCGAAGCGTCGCGATCCCCGCCGCCGCGGCGTCCGCGTGGTCATGCGTGTCGCTCAAAACACCGAGCAGCGTTGGACTATGCGATGTGGCGACCGAAGAGGCGGAGGATTCCATCGGCCAGAATGTACCATCCCAATGCGAACGTGACGATATACACGATTTTTGTGAAAAGCATGTCGTTGATGCGTTTGTTGAGCCATCGCCCGAATATCGCTCCGGCAATCACCAGCGGCAGGAGTCTCGCTGTAAATAAAATACTCGCGTGGGCGAATTGCCCGCTCGCGTAATAGGCCGGCAGCTTGGCTGAGTTCAGAATGAAAAAATAGACCGCGCACGTTCCGACAAAAAGCTGCCGGTCCAGCTTCAGCGGCAGCAGATATATCGCGATGATCGGCCCGGCCGCGTGGGCGAGTGTTGAGCTGACCGCGGCAAATCCGCCGGTCAATCCCGATCGCCACGGCTCAGGCATCAAATGCTGCTGCACCCCGCGATACAGCCGCCACCAGTGAATCGAAACGAGCAGGATCGATTCGCATCCGATCTCGATTCGGATCAGCGCGCCGACAAGATTGGCATTGGAGTGCAGCAGAGCCAGCAGCAATCCGCCGAGGATCACGCCGGCAATGGTCCCTGGCAAGAGCCGGCGAATGACCGCCCGCGCTTGAGTGTTCTGCGATTCCACTCCATCTACGACAGGCGTCTTTCCAAAGAACAGATGAGAATATTGCCACACCGCGATCAGGTCGCCCACGATCAGCAGCGGCAAAAGCAATCCCAGCGCCGCCTCTGACCCGCGCCCGGGGATGTGTCCCATCGCGATCGCCGTCATCGGCACGATCATCAGCCCCACGCCCGAGCCGAATCCGCTTTTCGTCACTCCGATGAGCAGCACGGCCAGAAAGACAATGAACCACCAGACCATGCGATTCGCACCCCAGCCCGTTTATTTTTTTACGCGATGAATGGTGAATCGCTGCTCGAACTGCCGCCCGTTCTGAACAAAAACCAGATGAATATGAATCTCCGATTCATCATCCCATTGCCACATATACAACCCTTCCTGCGAGTCGGCCCCAGTCGAATCCGCCTGACCAATCCCCGGCACGGCAATGAACCCCGGCTCATCATACGGATTCAGCGGCGTCAACGAATTCGGCGCAGCCTGCTCCCCCTGCGATTCAAGCGGCGGCAGAATCTCCTTAATCGAAGACAGCGGCCCGATGGTTCGCCCATGCAGCGGATGATCCACGTCATCCGGATCGATCACGCTGCTTTTGTCGCCGAGAAGTTCAATCGAATCTCCTGTCGGATTTTCGATCCACATGACCAGACGCCCATCATCCGCCCGGAACCGGTATCGCAACGGATCATCGGCGAGATGAGCATCGTCGGTCGTGGCGACATGAACCGGCTGATTGCTGCCAGATGGCGTGACATCAAATTCAAATTGCGCGCACCCCGCATTTATCAAGAGCGCGAGACTGAAAATGAAGTATATGAAAAAAAACCGCATTGAACTAATGCGTCTCTCGGTAGGGTCCCAAAAATCTTTCGCCATTGAAGTGGATCAGATGACTCGGTGATTCGGCCACCCAAACTTCCGTTTCCCACGCGATATCTGCGAGGTACTTCGACATTGTTCTGCGGTCCAGAAAGGCAGTGACGAACACCAGCCCGCAAGAGGCTGAGCGAAATAGGGTCTTCAATANNTTAGCATTTGTTGGACCGTGGCTGGTCACCGCTTCGACGAGAACGAGCCAGTTTCTTGCTGTGTCATGGATTACGATGTCGGGCATTTTCCCATGCCGATCAATCGTGACGCCCAATTTTCCAAGGTGCTCTTTATCCCAAGCGACAAACTTATCGCCGGCATCTCCGATGTAGAGCACGCGCGCGCCCGGCGTGAATCGGGGACAGAAATTGTCAATTACCTCTTTAATAAGGATATTTTGGCCGCCAGGGGACAATCCAATCGTTGCTCCACTGGGCAATCTGACGGGTATGGTTTGCATCAACCGCTCCGCCGCGTATCGCTCGCGGAGCGTCTTACTGGTTGTCAAAAATGCGGAAAGATTTTTGTTCCATTTAGATCCCGCGAAGGTCTTCAATAGTTCAAACGTACCGGCTTCTATTTGATAGACACAATCGGGGCTGTTAATTGGACGCGGCTTGTCGGGGTTCTTGATAATCAAACCGGCTTGCTCAAAAGGGTGAACTGTAGACTTCCGAACTGTTTCTCGCGAATTCGGCGCGTACTTCTTTCCGTAATGCTTCGCAAAATAATCCATCATGGGCGTTACACCCACAAGGGGCCGTCCCGCTTCGGACCAGGGGGTGCGGGGCTTGAGATCGAGAAGGCATAGCAGCGTGAGGGCGGAACGCTCGTTGAGCTGTTCACGAGGCATCCCGAGGGCAGTGAGAACTTCAAGGGCTTCTTTGATTTTACCTTTAACTGACACTTGGCGACTCCCCGCTCTTCAACCATTTAGAAAGCCGCGACTCGATCAGACGGTCTATGTCCTCAGGATTCGGAAACTGATTGCTAATCAATCGCCCGAGTTCTTCGAGTTCGCTGCGTGCCGGAAATCTCATGTTGCGAAGGTCAGATGCATTCACCTGCGTGTGGCCGTTGAATTGTCGGAAACATACGTCAACAATGGCCGAATTCAAATAAAGTGCGAGTCCCTTTGCCAGAGTCAGCGGAAGCCCGCGCCCCATTTCATGAAAATAATTCAGATGATTCTCGAAGGCAACGAACTTGCACGGCACATGGCTCGGCTCGAAGACGGCGGCAACAATCCTACGTCGCTCTTCTTTCGCGGAAAACCGCTTCGTTACCACATAGACGTCCGACGCGACCAGCCACTTCCTGCTCTGATCGTTTAAAATACATGAATTGGGTTTCTTGTGTCCAAGGCGAGGCCATTTTATCCACCCGTCTGCAAAGTGTGACGGATAGATAAGCGGAACTGAGTTGGGAGCAGGGTTCGCTCTCAAAAAATCCTTGCATCTAAAATCAACGACGGGGCCGGTTGAAACCTGTATGCCAATGTCCGCCAGCGAATGGCTGAGGCGAGCCAACAAATTCGTTGCTCTACTCCCTTCTTCATTGGCGATAATATGAATGAATTGCGCGGGATCATTTGGTTTTACGAGTTCATCTGGTTCCAGTTGTCGGATCAAAGGTTCCTGGTCTGGGCCATGGCTCGAAGAAACAAAAACCCGAGACAGCTTCTCCTTCGTTTTTATCGCATGGAGAATGATGTTTTCTTGCAATATGTCGTCTTTGGCAAAGGCCGCCTTCCGCGATTCGAAAACGTGAATGCGTTGAATGGCCATTTCCCGAAGGAATAACCGACGAAAGGATTTGAAGTATGGGCCATTGCAAAAGCTTCTTGGTGTAATCGCCACAAGTTGCCCGTTAGGTTCCAGCAGAAGCACTGACAATGCGAGGAACGCGGTGTAGAGATTCGTCGTTTCAATTCCAACGCGACGAAGTAAATGGCGGTGTTCAGACCGGGCGTTGATTTTCTTGTATGGAGGGTTAAGGATTATCGCGTTGAACCTCTTGTCGCCGTGTCCGAAGAGGTTTGATTCCAACATCGATACCGCCGCAACGATGAAATCCGCCCCGCACGCTTCACCGTCAAAACCGATGCCGGCGCGAGCACAGGCATTCCCGCATTTTTCTAACGTTTGCCCAAGAAGCTCCTTCAAATCGGGATCAATTTCGATCGCCGTTGCTGCGATCGATTTGGGTCTTGGCCTGTGATCGCAGGCGCGTGCAACGTACGCGGAGGTCAGCGAGCCAATTCCTGCACCCGGGTCGAGAAGACGGATCTCCCCTTTGTCGTCGTTAAATAAGGAAGCCATGAAGTCGGCCACTGTTAGTGGCGTAGGGTATTGACCCAGTTGGCTACGCTGTCCGGTTTTGTCCGTTTGCGATACGTTGACACGCAAGAGATCGGGCTTCTCACCGAGCCGGATATTCGCTGGGATGTCACGTAGTTTCGCGGCCCTCACCATACGAAAGAGAGTTTACATTGAATCGACCGTCACACCAAAAATGGACGCCGACGGTTATTCTTCGAGAACCGGTCAAATGCCGGCGGGAAAGAAGCAGGCACTATCTCACGGGCGTCCCTGTCAGTACAGTGTGAATCGAACCATGGCCATCGCAACGCTCAACAAGATCGAGAAAACCTTCGGGCGCCAAGTCATTTTTGACAAGCTCGATTTCATNNGGCTTCGGTCGCCAAGGGAATCAAGCTCGGGCATTTGCCACAGGATCCTTCGTTTGATGCTGAGAATACGGTTATCGACGAGGCGGAACTTGCCTTCGCCGAGTTGCATGATCTATCCCATCAACTGCGGCAAATCGAGCATGACATGGCCAGTCCCGCGGAGGGACAATTAGACAAACTTCTAAACAAATATCAGCACGTGCAGCACGAATTTGACTTGGCTGGCGGATATGCGTGGCAGCATCGCCTCGAAGCGACGATGCTCGGCGTTGGGCTCGGCCGCGAAACGTGGGAGCAGCGCGTCGGCNNGATGAGCCGACGAATCATCTGGATCTCGCGGCGATTGCATGGCTGGAGGACTATCTTGCTTCATTCGCTGGTGCAGTGCTGATCATCAGCCATGATCGTTATCTGCTCGATCGCCTCGCAACCCGAATTGTCTGGATGACCGGAGCGAAGCTCAAAAGTTATCCCGGAAATTATTCCGCATATGTTCAGCAACGCGAGTTGCAGGAACTGACGCAGCAGCGCGCCTACGACGAGCAACGGGCAGATATCGACAAACAGGCGGAGTTCATTCGGCGTTTTGGCGCAGGTCAGCGATCAAAGGAAGCGAAGGGCAGGGAAAAACGGCTCGATCGCCTGTTGAAAAGCGATGCGATTATTTCCGCTGTCTCGACGACGAAAAAAATCCACGTCTCTCTCGGTACCGATCAACGCGCCGGCGATCGCGTGCTCAGGGTCAAAGAGTTATCCAAGTCGTACGACCAGAGAATGCTCTGGAAGGACATCGAACTGGAGATTCGCCGCGGCGACCGCGTTGCCATCATCGGGCCGAACGGCTCGGGGAAGACGACGATGCTGGAAGTGCTGCTCGGCCGGCGCGATGCCGATGCCGGGGAGATTCGGTGGGGGGCCAACCTCAACATCGGATACTACGATCAGCGACTCGGGGATTTCGATCCGGAAAACACGGTTGCCGATGAAGTGCGGGCCGATCGCGAAGTTACGGACAATGATCTCCGCGCGGTGCTGGCGATGATGCTCTTCAGGCGAGAGGAGATCGACAAGCCGATTAAGCTCCTCAGCGGTGGCGAGCGGGCGCGCGTCGCGATGGCGCAGCTTCTGATCGACCGGCCCAACGTTCTGATACTCGATGAGCCGACGAATCACCTGGATATCCAATCGTGCGAGGCGTTGGAATCCGCACTATCGAGTTTCCCCGGCACGATTTTATGCGCGAGCCATGACCGCTATTTTCTGGACAAGCTCATGACGCGCATGCTGATCCTGAAGCCGCCGGATGTGGTGCAATTCACGGGCAATTACACAGCCTGGGCCAAATACGACGCCGAGCGCACTGCTGCCGATGCGCAGCGCGCCAAACGAAAAGAAGTCAGCAAGAAAGAAACGAAGCCCGTTGCCTCAGTTGCCCAATCGGCGAAAAAGCCGTCCAACAATCCGTGGTCTGGCCCGTTCGCAAAGTTGACTGTTCAGGAACTGGAGCGGCAAATCACCGAGACGGAAATCTCGCTGACCAAATGCCAGGAATTATTCGCAACAGCCTCCGCTGTCCGCGATGGATCGCTGACGCGCAAGCTGAACGATGACTACGCAGCGCTGCAAAAAAAACTGAAGCAGTTGGAGCAGGAATATTTCGCGAGAAGCGAACGGGATTGAGTTCATATCAACTGGAGACTGCCGCGGGCTCCCGTCGCTGAGCCGGAATCTGCGTCGCAAACGCGGCCACAATGATCAGTGCGGCTCCGATTGCGCCGGTCATATTGAGATGCTCGTGAAGAATCAGGTAAGCGAATACCGCCGTAAAAACAGGCTCCAGCGTGAATATCACCGCAGCCTGCGGAGCGGGCACGACGCGCTGACCCACCGCTTGCAGCCAGGTTGTCGCAGCCGTCGCGGCTAGCCCGAGGAACAGCATCGCCGGCCAATGAAAATGAACCGGAAGCTCCGGATGCGCCGCCATCCAGACGCCGCTGAGGAGCGCAACCGGAATCAGCTGAGCAATCGCCAGCGGCAGCGGCGGAAAATCCCCGGCTTTTGATTCCAGCCGCAGGATATACATCGCCCAGGTGATCGCGGTCCCAAGCGTCCATAGATCCCCGATGTTCGGCCCCGAGCCGTCGCGGCAGAGCAGCGCGCACCCAACCAGTGATGTGATGGCCGCTCCCCAGATGATCGGCCGAATGCGCCGGCCAAATAGTGCCGCGATCAGCGGGACGAAAATAACATTCATCGCCGTGATGAACGCGCATCGATTTACGGTGGTGTATCGCAGGGCGATTGTCTGCGTCGCGAATCCCGCGAAGAGCCAAACGCTCAGTTCAATCCCGGCGAGCCAGATTTTTCGATCCGCGCGAATGAACGGCAACAGCACGACGGCGGCAATCGCGAATCGCGCGGTGTTGATCCACGCGGCCGGGACATCCCCAAGAATCGGCTTGATGACGACAACCGAAGATCCCCACAGGGCCGCCGCGAGCAACAAAAATCCAGCCCCGACGCGCGGGGATACGCTTCCCGGCATCCGCATCACGCATCCACCGCGAATCCCAGCCGCTGATATTCGCTCAGCTTGTACTGCAATGTCCGTCGGCTGATGCCCAGTTCGATTGCCGTGGCTGTGCGGTTTCCGTCGTTGCGGCGAAGCGCCGAGATAATATGTTCCCGCTCCACATCTTCCAGCTTCTGGGCCGATTCCGGCGCCTGGGTTTCTTCCGCCGCGGCCTCCAGTGGCTGGGGCATCGGTCGCACCAGTCGCTGCGTCGCGCGATGAAGTGATTTTTCCAATTCCCCGAGCGGGCATGGCTTTTCCAGGAAATCAACCACATCCAGCCGAATCGCGGCCCGGGCGGCTTCCAGATTTCCAAAGCCGGTTAAAACAATCACCTGATGTTCCGGATGAATTGCTCGGAGTTTTTCGAATAGTTCAATCCCGCTGATGCCGGGCAGATTGAGATCGACGATTGAGATGTCGAATTTCGATGCCTGCATCAGGCGCAGCCCTTCTTCAGCCGAACGGGCGGATGCAACCTGGAATCCCCAGGACGCGATCGCGCGGCTCAGCACGTCGCGCAGACGGCCTTCGTCATCGACGATCAGAACG